>CANHSA010000136.1 GCA_947463345.1 Flavobacteriales bacterium | reverse complement strand
ATTGTTTACTTTGCCAAGAAAATAGACCTTACAGCACCAAAACAAGAAGAATTGCTCCTTAACCCAGGTAAAAACAAAGTGTTTACCATCGCTGAATTGCGTCAAAAAATTGAAAAAGAATACGGCAACACCCCATGGGGCAAGCGCCTTTTTGACGACCTCTTCCGTTGGCTTTAATTTGCTCAAGCCAAAAGCTATCTCTAATTTAGCGCAATAAACTGACTATGAAAGGTATCATTTTAGCCGGTGGATCCGGAACACGCTTGCATCCATTAACCCTAGCGGTATCCAAACAACTCATGCCTGTCTACGACAAGCCCATGATTTACTACCCGCTATCTATTTTAATGAGCGCCGGAATCCGAGAAATCCTAATTATTTCTACTCCTACTGACCTTCCTCATTTTGAAAAATTACTCGGCGATGGCTCAAGTCTTGGGTGCCGTTTTGAATATGCAGTTCAAGAAGTTCCAAATGGCCTTGCACAAGCTTTTGTCATTGGTGCAGATTTCATCGGAACCGACAAAGTTGCCCTCATTCTCGGTGACAACATCTTTTACGGTGTGGGCATGGACACCCTCTTGAAAGAAAACAACGATCCAAATGGTGGTGTCGTGTACGCGTATCACGTCTCTGACCCAGAGCGCTATGGCGTCGTTGAATTTGATAAGGACAATCGTGTTGTTTCTATTGAAGAAAAGCCGCTACAACCCAAATCCAATTACGCGGTCCCTGGGCTTTATTTTTACGACAATTCAGTCATTGAAATTGCCAAAAATCTTCAGCCTTCGGCCAGAGGAGAATACGAGATCACCGATGTCAATGCGGAATACCTGCGCAGAGGACAACTCAAAGTAGCCATCCTAGACCGCGGAACAGCATGGCTAGACACCGGAACTTTTGGTTCCTTAATGCAGGCCGGGCAGTTTGTGCAGGTCATCGAAGAAAGACAAGGTCTCAAAATTGGCTGTATTGAAGAAGTGGCTTTTCAAAATGGCTTCATCGATGCCGCGCAACTCAAACAATTGGCCTCAGGACTTGTTAAAAGTGGTTACGGTACCTATTTACTCGAACTGCTCAATAAATAAATGAAAAGCTTAGCCACATATAGCGCCTATCTTGAAAACGCACTCCAACAAGCGCATTTTCCAACACAGCCAGCCAACCTTTACGACCCACTGCGCTACTTCCTGCAGCTAGGCGGTAAACGCATGCGTCCTATGCTCAGCCTGATGGCTTGCAAAATGACGGGATCAGCCTTTGAAAAAGCCTTACCTGCAGCATTGGCGGTTGAGTACTTTCATAATTTCTCTTTGATCCACGACGACATCATGGACGCAGCACCTATTCGAAGAGGGCAAGGAACCGTTCATGAAAGATGGAATGCCAATATTGCTATTCTTTCAGGTGACGTTTTATTGGTTAAGGCCTACGAACAGCTCGCCAAATACGACTCAAATACTTTTCATGCCCTTTTTAACGTTTTTAACAAAACGGCTATCGAAGTTTGCGAAGGTCAACAAATGGACATGGATTTTGAATTGCGCAACGAGGTAAGCGAAGCTGAATACCTAGAAATGATTCGACTCAAAACCTCTGTGCTACTAGGCTGTGCTTTGCAAATGGGTGGCTTAGTTGGCGGCGCAAGTCAAAAAGACGCAGCTTTGCTCTATTCATTTGGCGAAGAACTAGGTTTGGCTTTTCAGATACAAGACGACATTCTTGACTTATATGGCGACACTGCACAAGTAGGCAAACAGGTTGGTGGCGACGTTCTTGCCAACAAGAAAACACTGCTGTCAATTAGTGCAAAGAAAGCTGCTGACAATACGCAATTACAAACTTTAGCTGCTTTGGAACAACTCCAAGATCCGCTGCTCAAAGTAGAAAAAACCAAAGAACTCTACACAGCTTTGGGAGCGCGCCATTATTGTGAAGAACAAATGAAAGCGCACCATCAGAAAGCCCTTGCTGCGCTTTCGAGAATAGAAATTGACGGATCCAAATCTGAATTAGAAGAACTTGCCGAATTTTTATTTGCGAGGACGCATTAATTCTGCTTTTTTTTCAATTTTCCTTATATTTGTCAGAACTATCTAAAATATCAACAATGAAAAAACTTTACGTATCTTTTCTTGCCGTTATGGCAGCTGGTACTTTTCATGCACAAGTGAAAAATATCAACGCGCCACGCCTAGACAAAAGAACTTCTTTTGAAGTTGGGTCTAGCGTAGCTCAAAAGCCTTCTGCTGAAGCAAAGGCCACTACCATTTGGTCAGACAACTTCTCGACAGCTGCTAACTGGTCTATCGGAAGCACTGGTTCTAACCCAGAGCAATGGCATATCATTAACACGCCAACATCTATTCCTGTTTCTGTGTTGAGTCCTTTTGCATCACCAACTGCAGCAAACGGTTTCTTGTTTGTCAACTCTGATGCCAACAACACTGGCGACATGGACGGTACGCCTATCATTACAACCGCTACAACTGTCAATTCAATTGACTGTTCAGCACATAGCGTTGTGAAATTAAAATACAATCACAACTTCCGTTGGTGGCATGACACTCGTGGTGTTAGTGTTTCTGGTGATAACGGTGTTACATGGCACGACTATGAAATGTCTAACGAAACAACTTACAGTACACCAAACCAGAACTCTGGCAACCCAGAAGTAACTATTGTTGACGTTTCTCAATGGTGTGCTGGTTCATCTCAAGTTAAAGTTCGTTTCTACTACAACGACAACGACTACTGGGGTTGGTACTGGGCTGTAGACGACGTTGAACTTTACGTACCTGAAGCGAACGACCTTAAATTGAACAGCATTTATTGGGGTTCAACAGGTTTTTGGGCGGAGCGCTTAGCTTACTACCAAGTTCCAGCTTCACAGGTTACCGAAATCGAATTCTCAGGTGTCGTTGAAAACATCGGCGCTCAAGATCAGCAAGATGGCGTATTTACTGCTACAGTAGGTGCTTTCTCTAGTGCTTCTGCTGCAACACCAGTATTGGTTGGCAACGTCGATACGCTTGCTTGTAATGCTTCATTTACACCTGGTACAGCTACTGCTACACTTTCTTTATCTGGAGCAGTTACTATGGGTAACAACGATGGCGATGCAACAAACAACGCTTTGGCTAACTTTGCTTCGATTGCAATCAATCCTTACGTTTACTCTCGTGACAACGGCACTGCATTGAGCGGTTCTTTCAACGGCGGTATGGGCTTCGAAGTAGGTAATATCTTCGATATCTTCGCTAACACAAATATTGGTGGTGGTTCTGTTTACATCAACGGTGCTGCTGAAGTAGGTACAGAAATGTACTTGAAATTGTATTCAATTGATCCAGCTTCTGGTGACTTCGTATACGTTGACGAAACTGGTCCATATGTACTTACTTCCAACGATATCGATGCAGAGGTAACACTTTCTTTCTTAGGTGGTAACTACCCATTGAATGCAGGTGAGTCCTACCTTTTGGTTGCAGGTTCTAACGGTGACGGTGGCGCAACTAACGACCTCGTTGTTGGTACTGCTGGCCCAGCTCCAGAACAAACTTGCTACTACTACGACATGACAGACCTTACATGGTACTACACAACTTCACAGCCAATGGTGCGCATGAACTTCGATCCAGCTTTAGGTGTGAAAGAAGCTAACAGTACATTTGGTCTTGAAGTAGCTCCAAACCCTGCTGCTGATGCAACCACAGTTACATTCACTGTTAAAAACACATCTGATGCAAGCATCACTGTAATTGACATGGCTGGTAAAGTTGTTGCTACTCAAACGTTGTCTGGTGTAAACGGCACACAAGCTGTTGAAATCAACACAAGCACTTTGAACAGCGGTATGTACACAGTTAACGTAACTGCTAACGGTACAGCTGTAAGCCAAAAATTGGCGGTACGCAAATAAGCTTTTCCTCTTGGAAATCAAAAGGGAGCCCTAGGGCTCCCTTTTTTTGTATTATACTTTCTAAATTTGGTTTACCTCAAACTAAAAGACAAGACCGCATCAATGAATGCATCTGGTGCTTCTGCATGTACCCAGTGCCCCGCATTGGAAATCGATACCAATTGTAGATCTGGAAAATAAGATTCGAGTATGGAGATGTCTTCGTCTAAAATATAATTCGAAAGCAAACCGCGGATAAATAAGGTTGTAGTAAATGACTCCTGTTCTGGCAAAGCACTTAATATTTCAGGCATACTTGCTTCCAAAACAGGGAAATTAACACGCCAAGCTAACTTACCTTTGTCTTCCCAATAGAGGTTCTTCAATAGAAACTGACGCACACCATCTGAATCGACAAAAGTCTTAAGGATCGCTTCGGCCTCACTTCGGGCGCTCAGCTTTGAAAGATCTATGGCGTGAATAGCTGCCAGAATGTGTGCATGATGTGGAGGATAAGCTTTCACACCCATATCGACAACAATAAGCTTTTCGATAAAGCCAGGAAACGCGTGGTCATAATGCATGGCGAGCTTTCCGCCCATGGAATGACCAACGACAATAGGTTTTTCTAGACGTAGCTCCTGAAATAAATCATGCAAATCTTGAACCATTAACTTATACGTGAATGCATCTGACCAAGGTGAATGACCGTGGTTTCGCAAATCGACAAGTGTGACCTGGAAATACTCAGCTAGCTTTTTGGCATGGGTTTGCCAGTTATCAGAAGACCCAAAAAGTCCGTGAAGAATGACCATTGGTTTTCCCTGACCTAATTGCCTGTAGTGAAGTTTCATTTGAGCGCTTGTGGAGAACCAACAGTTCTAACCGTAAATTGGTGGTCATTGAGCCCTGCAAGTACGCGAAGCATTTGCCTAGGCGCTATTTGGTCACGGTCATAATGAACTTTTATAACCTGTTCTTCGAGTGAATCGATGTAATTTACTTCGACGCGTTCAACCGCACAAGTTTCTTTCAAAGCCTTGCGGATGCTGCCACCACAGCCCATCTGACAAACCATACCCTTGACGCCAATTTCTTGAGTCGTGTTGGCTTTAACACTCTTGCAAACCTTTGCTTGAGGTTCGTTTTGCTCAATTTTTGTATTTGATTGACTACAAGAAATGAAAAGAATAAGAAGGGTCGGAAGCAGCGCTATTTTCATGAAACAAAATTAGTCAGGATATTGCGAATGTTCAAGTCTTTACTTAGATTTGTTAAAACTTGAAAATTATGAAAAGACTATTTTTTATCGGCTTGGCTACTTTAGCAGTAGGTTCAGCAACTCTTACTTCTTGTAGCAAATACGAAGAAGGGCCATCTTTGACATTAGCTTCCAAAACCGCGCGTTTGACGGGTTCTTGGAAATT
>CANHSA010000135.1 GCA_947463345.1 Flavobacteriales bacterium | reverse complement strand
GCAGAGAACATAGAGGTGAAAATACCAATGATGAGCGTTGTTGCGAATGATTCGATTTCACCAGTACCAAAAATTTTGAGGATGATGGCTACAAGTAAGTGGGTTACGTTCGCATCGATGATAGATGGAAGGGCTTTGCGGAAACCAGTGTTGATGGCAGTTTCGGTGTCAGCACCCAAGGCTTGCTCTTCGCGGACGCGCTCAAAGATGAGGATGTTGGCATCTACGGCCGTACCAATAGTAAGTACGATACCTGCAATACCAGCTAAGGTAAGAACCGCACCAAAAGAAGCGAGGGAACCGAAGATAAATACAACGTTGACGATGAGGGCGATGTTGGCAGCCTGACCTGCTTTACCGTAGTAGAACATCATGTAAAGAAGTACGGCAAGGAACGCTACACCAAATGAGATGAGACCTGCTTGTGAGTTCTCGGCTCCGATTGTTGGTCCAACTTTTTGAAGGTCTTTGATGACACAAGGTACAGGAAGCGCACCACCATTGAGTAGACCTGCGAGGTCTTCGGCTTCTTGGAAGGTGAAGCTACCAGAGATTTGTGTGTTACCGTTGGTAATGGCGTTGATGACGCGTGGAGCGCTATATACAACGCTGTCCATTGAGATGGCAATGATGCGGTCTTTGTTTTCGGTGGTCATGCGACCCCATTCGTTGGCACCTTCGTCTGTCATGGAAAGACTTACGATGATGCTACCGTCTGTTTGGTCGTAGTCAACTTTGGCGTTGTCTACGTGCTCGCCGCGAACGCGTGCTTTACCTGTATCAGGGATGCGGCAAGCGTAGAGGAAATAAGCAGTTTTCTTTGATTTGTTGTCAATGCTTTCTGGCTTTGCAGACCACATGAATTTGAGATCTTGTGGAAAGGCAGCTTGTACGTCTTTGCGACGCAAAATAGCGTCAACTGCTGCTTTTTCGTTGGCAGCTACATAACCCATGGCGTAACCGCCAACAGGAACAACGAATTCAGCCAAGCTCTTTTTAGAGGCATTGGACATTGAATTTTGTGAATTTGTAGTTACCGCTTGTACGGCAGTATCGGTAGAAACACCTGTTGAATCAGCAAGGGTATCTGCCTCGAGTGCTAATTCATCGACAACGATTTCATTTGTCTTGCTCAAGCGCGCAGCTTCTTGCCATTGCATTTGAATTTGCTCAGGCATATAGGTTTCGTAAAATTCTAGGTTGGCTGTAGAGCGGATTTTGCGCGAAACAGTTTCTTCGTCTTGTACACCTGGAAGTTCGATGTAGAGGCGATTGGTAGCGAGGTCGCGTTGGATGTTTGGTTGTGCTACACCAAATTGGTTGATGCGGCGTCCGATGATGTCTTCGATGCCTTTCATAGAAGAGGCAACGAGGTCGCGAAGGTAGCTTTCTACTTGTGAGTCGGTAGTTTTGATACCGATAGACTCCCCTTTGATGACGTAGCTCAATGGCAACGAACCATTTGCTTTTTTGTAGGCATCGATGAAGGTTGCAATGAAGTCGCCACCGTTTTTGTTGTAGGTCGCTACAGCGCGATTGAACGGCTTGGTGAATTTAGGATCGGTAACACTTTTAACATGGCCACGAATGAGGTCTGGGTAGGAGATTTCTACCGTTACGCTCATCCCACCAACGAGGTCAAGACCAAAGGCCAATGACATTTTTTTCACTTGCGCAAAAGTAGAACCGAGCACAGGATAAACTGGCTTTTCGCCTTTCTCGCGAAGGATTTCGTTCACGAACGCTGCTTTGGCAAGTTCTACCGCTTCTGGGTCGTTGAAATTAACTAGTGTGCCGTTAGGAAGAAGAGCACTACCATCGTTGTTCTTGGCTTCATCGCGAAGCATTTTCACTTTAAGATCTGCTTCTTTTGCTGCTTTGTTTTCAACGTTGCTTGCTACCCATGTAAAAGAGAGCTGATAGACGCAAACTGCAGTAAGAAGAATGGACAAGAACCAAAAAAATCCTTTTAAACGCATTTCTTGAATATTTGAATTTGAATTAAGGTTGCAAATATAGGATTTTGGATCCTTAAATTCAAATAAAAAATCTAGGCTTCTTCTACTAAGTGAATCAAGCCTTTAGCAAAAGAAAGCCAAGCTGCGTCGAGATCGAGATTTAACGCTGCCAAACGCGCGTTACACTTTGCGATATCTCCCTGATTAAAAAGACTTTGCACGCGTTCAGCAAAGTGCGTTGCTGCGGTGGTTTGCAATTCAAAGCCGTGCCCCTCTTGTTCCAAGCCTTCGGCCAAGCCCCCCACATTTGTACACAAAACTGCGCGCTTTTGACTCAAAGCCATAGCGCGGATACCCGATTGGGTGGCACTTAGGTAAGGCAAAACCACGATATCCGCAGCTGCAAAATAAGTATCCACCTCAGCATCGGCAAGATAGCGATTCACAAATTTCCAATTTTGATTGGGCAAGGCATTCAAGGCCTCTAGGTAAAATTCAGCTGTTCCGTAGACCTCGCCGGCAATCAATAACTGATAGCTGTCGTCGAGTAAACTAAAAGCAGCAATGAGTTCAGAAAGCCCTTTGTAGGGTCTAATCAGGCCAAAAAAGAGAATGGTTTTTTTCTCTGGATCCATCCCGAGTGCTCCCCTAGCCTCCTCTTTAGAAATGGAACCCGCTTCGCCTTCGTAAGGCGGATGTCCGAGCAGTGCCACTTTTGCATTGGGTTTGAGTTGCAAAACATCCTTTCGGACGGCTTCAGACAACACTACAAAGGCATCGTAGGAACGCAAGAAAATACGGTTGAAAACTCCATCAAAGAAACGTTTTTCATGAGGAACCAAATTGTGAATGATGGCTACTTTTTTAGTGCGGCGCGGCAAAAAAAACGCCCAAAAAGCCATCATAGGTGCCATGAAAGTCATCCAGTAGCTCGTTACAAACACGGCAGGACGTTCTTGCCTGATGCGCAACAAAGATGTTAAATAGGTCAACGGATTGAAGGTGGAGACAATTCTTTCAGAGGATTCGTTTGTTACACTTTGTTCAAATTGACTACTTCCGGGAAACAAGAAATTGGGATACTGTTTGCGAAACGTAAACGACGTGATGTGCTTTGATTTGGACAAAGCGTTCAGCGTGTGCGCACTGAACTTTGAAATTCCGCCTCGAAATGGTGGCAAGGCTGAAAAGAAGACCCATTTTTCGGCTGCTTTACTCATTGATTCGGGTCTAGATTTTGGGCTTTGCAACGCTCTAAAAACGCTTTGAGTTCTTTGTCGTTGAGCGCATAACCGTCGCGGTACATCACTTTTGATTTGACGCTACCGGCCTTATCGTAGTAGGTCATCCAGCCGTGGGGTAAGTCGCGTTGGTAATGCACTTTGGCCATGACCTGCCCCGTATTGTAATATTCCGTCCACAAACCAGTGCGTTCTCCTTGCTTGTAGGTGCCCGTTTGTTTGGTTTTGCCGTTGTAAAAATATTCTTGGAAGGAGCCGTCGCGTTTGCCGTTGACATAATACACCACCTTTTGAATTTGTAATTTTTGCTCGTGGAACTGCCCTTCTTTGAAGTAATAGACACTCTTGCCGTGAAGCTGGTCTAATTTGTAATTTTCTGCACTGATGAGCTCACCTGTTGAAGCGTAGTTGTACCAGAGAGAATCTTTTTTTTCTCCTTTGTAAAAGCCATCGGATAAGAGCTGACCATTTTCAAAAAAGAGCAACACCGAAGAATTGCCACCTGGCAATCCATGGACGAGTTCGGCTTTCTTTTGCCCGCTTTCGAAATTGTAGATGAATTGGCCTACTGGTTTATCATTGAGAAAAGTGCCTTTGTATTGCAAAACGGTTGTGCCAGGGTAATTTTTTTGCCATGGCCCCTGCTTTCTCCCTTGCGCATCGGTTTTGTTCACTTGTGCGCTCAATTGTGAACTACCAAACAATATTGCTAAAACCAGTGTATAGATTTTCATAAATATTGACTTAAATGTGCTAAATGTGCAATGCGCAAATCGGGGGTTTCTTTGACCAATTCTTTAGACTCCACCAAAACTGTGTACATGCCTAAACGTTGTCCAAATTGAATATCTGTGTTGGTATCCCCCACCATAACCGACTTTGAAAAGTCGATGGACGGAAACATTTCTTGGGCTTCAAGTGCCATTTGTGGCTGCGGTTTTCTGCGTGGAGGCAGGCCATTTTTGAATTCGGTGGCGGCAAAGACATGATCTACATGCAAACCCGCTTTTTGCAATTCGTCACACATTTTCTGATGAATGGCGTCAAGCGCTTGCTGAGTCAACAAACCTTTAGCAATGCATTGTTGGTTGGTCACCACAATAATGCGCTCAAAAGCAGATCCAATTTTTTGGGCGTGCTCTAGTAAGCCTTCTGTAAAATGAAAGGCCGACCAATCCAGCACATAATTATCAAAAATACGTTCGTTGATGACGCCGTCGCGGTCCAAAAAAAGCGTCCAGCCGGGTCCTATTTGCGGAAAGTTTGTCATGCGCCGAGGCGACTCGAAATTAAATAGTGGTTGCGCGTGCTGGAGTTTCGGCCAATGAGTTCGGCGATGAATCCAGCCATGAAGAATTGAACGCCGATGATCATGGCGACAAGTGCGACATAAAAATCAGAGCGCGTAGCCAAGCGTTCGGCGGTACGGTGAATCAAAAGTTTATCGATGCCCATGTAGGCAAAAAGTCCAAAACCCAATAAAAACATAAAGACGCCAATTGCACCAAAGAAATGCATTGGTTTCTTGCCGAATTTACCCATGAACGCGACGGTCATGAGGTCAAGCGGGCCGTTGACAAAGCGGTTGAGCCCAAATTTGGTAACGCCGTATTGTCTGGCACGGTGCGCAACTACTTTTTCGCCGATTTTCTGGTAACCTGCGTATTTGGCAAGTGCAGGGATATAGCGGTGCATGTCTCCATAGAGTTCAATGCTTTTGACAACTTCTAGTTTGTAGGCTTTCAGACCACAATTGAAATCGTGCAAATAAATGCCCGTGATGCGGCGTGCAGCCCAATTATAGAGCTTGGTTGGAATAGTTTTCGAAATGGGGTCGTGACGCACTTTTTTCCAGCCCGAAACAACATCGAGGTCGTCTTGGGTGATCATGCGGTAGAGTTCAGGGATTTCGTCTGGTGAATCTTGTAAATCGGCATCCATGGTAATGACTACAGCACCATTTGCGGCTTCAAATCCCACTTGCAAAGCTGCAGATTTGCCATAATTGCGCTGAAAACGCAGGCCTTTGACAGCTTTATTTTGTTGTTGTAAGTTGGTAATGACGTCCCATGAGGTGTCTTTGCTACCGTCGTCAATAAATAGGATTTCATAGCTAAATTGCTGCGCTTCCATC
>CANHSA010000134.1 GCA_947463345.1 Flavobacteriales bacterium | reverse complement strand
GATGGAATGTTACCAGACTGGGCGGCCGCTCGAACAATTTTTCAATCAATTTATCCAACGTTCATGAAACACTTTTTTCATCTACTCTTTATCGGACTAAGCTTTGTGAGTTTTGGTCAAAAGAAATCCTTTGACCTCAAAGAGTCTGTACTCAAGCAAAGAGCGCTATCGCCGGTCCGACTCAATAATTTTCAATGGGTTCCGGAATCTGATTCCTACACGTTCTGTAGTGCAGATTGGCAAAGTCTACAACAAAGTACTGTGGCTTCGGAAAAATCTATTGAGCTCACAAGTGTCAAGGAAATCAATGAGAAATTAGGGACTTCATTTGCGCACCTCGCATATGCTAAATGGGTGAGCAAAGATGTGTTAGAGGTTTCTGACGGCGGAAGCGTTTTTGCGCTATATAACGTAACAACGAAAACGGGCAGCGTACACAAAGTACAGGAAGGTGCCGAAAACGTACATTTTCATAATGGGAGTAAGCGTTTGGCCTACACTATTGAAAACAATTTGTATGTAGATGGCCGCGCTGTTACCAAAAATAAAGACAAAAATATCGTTTCAGGGCAAACCTACGCACGCAGCGAGTTTGGTATTACGGAAGGGATTTTTTGGTCCAACTCTGGTGCTTTATTGGCTTTTTATCAAAAAGACGAGAGCGCAGTGCACAACTACCCCCTACTCGACATCAGCCAAACGCCGGGTGCTGTGAAGTTCATCAAATACCCAATGGCTGGACAGGCTTCTGAAAAACCACGTGTGGGTATTTACAATCTTAAAACCAAGAAAACGGTGTTCATCAATCCGCGTTCTGGCGCTGATTCTTACCTCACCAATGTTGCCTTTACACCAAGTGAAAAATACCTTTTGGTGGCTGAAGTCAACCGCGACCAGAACCACATGTGGCTGTATCTATATGATCTAAAAGGAAAGTTAATTCGCACCTTATGGGAAGAACAAAACGACAAATGGGTAGAGCCCGAACACCCCGCATTTTTCCCTTCCAAAACGTCGGATAACTTCATTTGGATTTCCGAAAAGAACGGCTTCAACAACCTGTATTACCTAGACATCAACGGACAAATTATCAAGACCCTAACAGCGAACAAATTTGTAGTAAAGGATATCCTCGAAGCGAGTGAAGACGGCAGCAAAATTTATTTTTCTGCAACTGGAGCCAATCCATGTAACACCCTTGTTTACGAAGTCGATTTACAAGGCAACCAACGCCTACTGACCAACGCAGAAGGCACACACCGCTTTGCCTTGGCTCCGAAAGGCGCTTATTATTACGACGGCTTCAGCAGCTTAGAAATTGCCAACAACGAGCACATTATGACGCTCAATGGCAAAATGGCCAAACCGCTGATGGTTTCGGCTGACAAATTAGCTGAATACAACATCGGAACCACCGAAATTGGCAACATCAAGGGAAAAGACGGCAGTGCACTTTACTACCGCATGATCAAGCCAGCTGATTTTGACCCCACAAAAAAATACCCTGTATTGGTTTACGTTTACGGCGGGCCACATGCCCAAATGGTGACCAATAGTTGGTTGGCGGGCGCCAATCTTTGGATGCATTGGTTGGCCAACCAAGGTTACATCGTATTTACCCTAGACAACAGAGGTTCAGGTGAGCGCGGCTTTGCTTTTGAGAGCCAAATTCACCGTCAGTTAGGTACGGTAGAAATGGAAGATCAACTTACTGGCGTTGACTATTTGAAGTCTTTACCATACATCGATGGCCAACGCTTGGCGGTCCATGGGTGGTCTTTTGGCGGCTTCATGACCACTTCGCTGATGTTGCGCCAGGCAGGAACCTTTAACGCAGGAGTTGCCGGCGGACCTGTTACCGACTGGAAATTTTATGAAATCATGTATGGCGAGCGCTACATGGACCGCCCTGAACAAAACCCAGAAGGTTATACGGCCAATTCACTGTTGAACCATACCAAAAATCTTAAAGGTAAATTGCTCTTGATTCATGGTACGGTAGACGACGTCGTGGTGATGCAACACAACGAAGCTTTATTGAAGTCGTTTATCGAGAACGGTGTGCAGGCCGATTACTTTGTTTATCCGATGCACCCACACAACGTGAGTGGCAAAGACCGCGCGCATTTGATGGAAAAAGTATTGTTGTATATTATTGAGAACAATAAATAATCAAATTTTGCTTTTGAGGCTCATCCAGCCGCCACCGTTGTGTACGTTATAGCCAGCAGCCTTTAAAATGCTTTTGGCACTACCGCTGCGCATACCAGACGCACAACAAGTGATGATAGCTTTGTTCTTTGGAACCTTTGAAAGGCTAGCCTGCAAAGATTGTAAAGGAATGTTTACCGAACCTTTGATATGACCACCTTTGTATTCAGCAGGGCTGCGCACATCGATGATCATGGCACCTTGCTTGACGAGTTCGGCGAAATTTACGCTTGTGCCGCCAAATAATTTCTTTAATAGAGACATTTCTTAGTTTTGAGTAACTTGGTAATTGACATCTAGCCAAGAACCGCCGTTTTCGCAGTCTACACCCAACGATTGGAAGTAATGTGTGGCCTGTCCAGAGCGGTTGCCAGAAGCACAACAAAAGATAATTGGTTGTTCCATCGCTTTAATTTCATCTACATGAGACATAATTTCTTGGAGTGGAATGTTGATTGAACCAGCGACATGGCCACCAGCAAACTCAGCGTGCGTGCGCACATCAATGATTGTTTTTGACATCTTTTTTATTTTTTGAATGTATGGGTTCGAAAATGAAACTCTTTTTCATTTACTGGACAAAATTAATTGTTCTTATTCTTTTCATATGTAGCTAATGTTACAAAGCTGTGCTTTCACTAGAAATAGCCTACCTTTGCCAAAATTATTACCATGAAACAAGTTTCTTTAGCGGCCATCGAAAAGGCCATAGAGGTCATTGACAACCTCACCGACGAACAACTCGAAAACATCACAGAGCTTTATGCCGATGCCCAAGAAGCCTTGCTGGGTTACGTCATGACTGCCCCAGAAGAATACAAAAACGAAGACCTCGAAGGACTTTTGATCTATTATTTCTGCTTGGTTCTCGAAGCTTTCAAACAAGAAGGTATTGAACTGCGCACAATTGCAGAAGAAGACATCGACGCTTTAGAAGAGCCTTTCTTTGACATGCTCGATCAATATTTTGAATCGGAAGATGAAGAAATCATTGAATCTTTCTGCGACCAACCATTCTTAGCCCAATTTATGGCGATGGAAGTTTCAGAGGAGGACGAAGATGGCTCTGAACTATCTGAAGAAACTGCCACACAGCTCTTTATTGTCAGCTTGGCCATGATTTCTTTATTGAACCGCGCAATTATTGCATAAAATCGCAAGAATTTAGTATTTTTGCATTGGGGTAAGTCTTTTACGACCAGCTCCCTCTGAATCCTCCAGGACAGGAATGTAGCAAAGGTATGAGGTTGTAGCGGTGCGATAAAAGTAGCTTACCCCATCTTTTTTTTGCTGCCCACCATGAAAATTTCAGCATCCATTTACTCTGACGCCGCTCGCCCGCTGCAAGCCGTTATTGCTGACCTCGTGGCACATCAAGTTGACCTCCTCCACATCGACTGCAACGACAACCTCAGTGTTTTTGACGACATCAAACTCATCAGAAGCATTTGTTCGGTTCCGCTCGATCTTCACATTATCACCTCCGAACCTGAAAAATTCTACCCTTTTTTAATTGAAAATCCAGTAGACTACGTCACGTTTCAGTTAGAAGATTTACAAGGTGAATTGCAAATTCCAAAAGAAATCCAAGGTAAAAAAGGTTTAGCCCTCATTACCCCCACCCCTGTTTCGGCTTTTGAAGCCTACGAACACTTCGATTTCATCCTCATTATGGCCACCATTCCAGGCCAATCTGGCGGCATTTTTGACCGACAGAATTTTGATAAAATCCGCAACTTTCGAAAACGCTACCCCAACAAATCTATACACGTGGATGGCGGCGTTAACCCCGAAGTTTCCTTCATCTTGCGCCAGATGGGCGTCAGCACCGCTGTGTCTGGCTCCTACTTATTCAAGGAAGCCAGCGTTGGAAATGCGCTCATGAACCTCACCCAACGCAGCATCGGCTCTTCTTTTAAAGTAGCCGATTTCATGACTCCACTGCATGAAACCCCGATGTTCAACATTGAAAACATCGCCCTCCAAAGCGTCTTGCAAAGCGTAGAAGACGGACAAATGGGTGTGGCTATGGCGGTAGATACTCAATACGCGTTCAAGGGTTTGGTATCGAGTGCCGATATCCGCAAAGCTTTACTGAATCAGCTTTCGAAGGGCCTTGACCTCAATGAGCTAAGCGTAGCTAACCTCATCAACACACAACCCATTTGCATTCAAGAAGACGCAACTGTTCTTGAACTCTTGCAACTCATCAAAAACAGCCCTTTTGCGGTGCTTTATTTACCAGTGGTAGATTCAGCCATGAAACTCAAAGGTATTGTTCAATTCTCCAACCTGATCAAAGCAGAAATATGATCATCGAACTCAAAAACAACACAAATGCAGCTGCACTTGCTGCCGCGCACCAAGCTTTTCATATCTTTTACTTAGGAAAAGACTACCTGATCACAGGAAGCGGTGTAAAAGAAATCCCTGCTGCTCTAGAGGCGCACACCCAAAACCATTGGGTTTTCGCCAACGATATCCAATTGGCCTCGCGTAAATTTCAAGACCAAAAACGCGAAGTTAAATTTGGAAATGTCACTATCGGCGGCCAAACCAACAATACCATCCTTATTGGTGGGCCTTGTTCTGTAGAATCTGAAGAACAACTCCGCGGTTCAGCCGAATTGCTCGTATCTATGGGCCTATCTACGCTCAGAGGCGGCGCCTACAAACCGCGTACCAGCCCCTACTCTTTTCAAGGCATGGGCCTAGAAGGATTACAGCTGTTAGCAAAAATGCGCCAAGACTACGGGCTCAACGTCATTACCGAAGCCCGCGACGCAACACACATCGATGAAATCATCGAACACACCGATATCATTCAGGTTGGTGCAAAAGCCATGTACGATCAAGGTATTTTGCGCGCTTGTGCCAAAATCAAAAAACCTGTTCTCATCAAGCGTGGGTTTGGCACAACCCTTCAAGAATTTGTGCAAGCTGCCGAATTTGTACTCTCTGGCGGCAATGAAAATGTCGTTTTGTGCGAACGCGGTATCCGAACTTTTGAAACCGGCACGCGCTTTACACTCGACTTATGTGGTGTAGCTTGGTTGCAAGAACACAGCAACTTGCCAATTGTACTCGATCCTTCGCATGCAATGGGCTATGCCTACGGCGTGAATCCGCTGGCGCGCGCTTGTGTTGCCATGGGCATCGACGG
>CANHSA010000133.1 GCA_947463345.1 Flavobacteriales bacterium | reverse complement strand
TGTCGATATGGTTTTTAATCACGCATTTGGTCAAAGCCCGATGGTTAATATGTATTGGGACGCAGCTAATGCGCGTCCTGCTGCCAATAGCCCATGGTTCAACGCCATTTGCCCGCACGAGCCTTATTGCTGGGGTTATGATTACGACCATACGCGTTTAGCCGTTCAGCAATATATTGATCAAGTGAATCGCTATTGGGTAGAAACCTACAACATTGATGGCTTCCGTTTCGACTACACAAAAGGATTTATCAATAATGCGAATGGTTACAGTATGGAGCGCATTAACTTAATCAAGCGCATGGCCGACGAAATTTGGGCTTATAAACCAAATGCGTATGTCATCTTAGAGCACTGGTGCGACAACTCTGAGGAAGAGCAATTAGCAGATTATGGTATGATGCTCTGGGGAAATGTAACTCATGGTTATCAACAAGCATTAATGGGGTTTCCTAATGCGTCAAATATCAGTTCCGGTATTTACACCAACCGAGGTTGGTCTGTACCGCATTTGGTTTCTTATGCGGAGAGTCATGACGAAGAGCGCACTATGTTTGAAGCGCTTACATATGGCAACAACACAAATAGCACACACAATGCACGCAACCTCTATACAGCACTTGGCAGAGCCCAGGCATTAGGTGTTATCTTTTTAACGCAGCCTGGTCCGCGCATGCTTTGGCAGTTTCAGGAATTGGGTTATGATATTTCAATTGACGTGCCTTGTCGTGTTTGCAATAAACCTATTCTTTGGAATTACTACACCCAAGCCAGAAGACGACAGCTTTACGATGTCTATGCTGCAACCCTTGCACTCCGAAATGAACACGAAACCTTCCGTTCTTTGAGCTTTCAGTACAGTCTTACAGGCGCGGTAAAAAGAGTGAACATGAACCACAGTAGTATGAATGGTGTTTCCATGGCAAATTTTGCAACGAGCACGCAAAGCGGCATACCAAGTTTTCAGCATGCAGGATGGTGGTACGAGTACTTTACTGGCGACAGCATTAATGTCACCAATGCATTGGCGCCAATTAGCTTGACAGCAGGTGAGTACCGCATTTACACCGATGTCAAATTGGCCAAGCCTGTGATCACAGAAGCACCTGTCTCTGTGGAAGAATTGTTGGTGTCAGCTTTTGAATTGAAAGTTTTCCCTAATCCTGCACAACAAAGCGTTAACCTTGGTTTTGCTGCCTTGAGCATCGAACCTTATGATATCTTACTTCTCAATGAAGCGGGGCAAGTTGTCGTTCAAAAAAGAGGAACCACCGCAATTGGAAATAACCAAATCGACTTCAATTTAGAAATATTGCCTGCTGGCTCTTACCATTTCTTGGTCAAAGTGGGCAATGCAATGGCCAATGAAGGCTTTATCAAAGTAGAATAAAGTCAATGTTCTATAGATTCCGGTTTCTCCTTTTTATTTTCTTTTGTACGCGTCTTGTCTGGGCCCAAATTCCACAACCGGCTTTTAATTTGGCGTTTATCCAAAGCGAAGTTGCAACCGTTCATATTGATATTGACCCCGACTCCTTGAATTTGCTGCTAGGAGATAGCTTATACGCCGGCCATGAATTTATGGCAACGGTGAGCTATCAAAGTTCGCTCTTGAATCAAACCATCGATAGCATTGGATTTAGAGCGAGAGGGAATACCTCATTGGCTTCTCAAAAAAAATCATTTAAAGTCGATTTCAATAGGTTCATTTCAGGTCAGAAGTTTCAAGGTTTGGAAGAAATAAATTTGAATGGTGAACACAACGATGTTTCCATCATGCGTACTTTTCTCGCTCAGCAACTGCTGCGCTCAGCAAATTTACCCGCTTCGAGAACAAGCTATATTCAACTTTATGTCAATAATGAATACAAAGGATTATATGTCAACCTCGAACACATCGACGACGAGTTTTTAGACCTGCGCTTTCAGGGTCAGGCAAATGGAAATCTATGGAAATGTGCATATGGCGCCGATTTATCTTGGTGGGGTTCTAACCCAACGAGTTATCAGGATATTTATGAATTGAAGACCAACAAAGACAGCGCCGATTATTCCGCTTTGGTTCATTTCATTGACGTGCTTAACAATACTCCAGCAAGTAGTTTTGCTTGCGCCATTCAAGATGTCTTTGATGTCGATTTATTCTTGCGCAATATTGCCTTAGAAATACTAATGGGGCAATGGGATGGTTATGCTTACAACAAGAATAACTTTTATCTCTATCAGCGCGAAAGCGACGGCAAGATGGTGTATTTATCCTATGACCTCGACAATACATTTGGAATAGATTGGTTCAATATCAATTGGGCAACCCGCAATATTTACACTTGGTCGCCGGGCAACCAAGCGCGACCACTTTATTCTAAATTGTTAGCAGTTCCGTATTTCAGAGATCGCTTTACTTATCACATGATGGATTTACTGGACTCCGTATGGAATGTCGGTGCTTTACAAAGCTTGCTCGAAGATCAACAACAATTAATTAGCCCTGCCGCGCTGGCCGATGCCTACAAGGGTTTGGATTACGGCTTTTCCGATCAAGATTTTTTAAATGCCCTTCAAGTTACTTGGGGTGCACACGTCAAAAGCGGTGTTGTTCCTTACCTGCAAAATCGCAAAACAAGTGCCTTGACCCAGCTACAGCCTTTTTTAGGCTTGCCGAATCCGTGTACGACTGCTACCGATGAACATGTAAACGAAGCGGGTAGCATATTGTATGTAACTGATATCTTGGGTCGGGTAATTGCACCAGAGACCAAAAATTGCATAAAAATTCTGAACTTTGAAAACGGTACCCAACAACGCGTTTATGAAATCGATTAGCCTAATTATTTTACTTTTTCTTTGCTTGCCGCATCAAGCACAAATCTTACAACATGTAGAGCCAAGTAATTGGTGGGTAGGGATGGAGCACCACCGCGTACAGGTACTACTCCACGGACAAGAAATTGCAAAATATAAAGTGGAGGTTTCAGGCCTCACTATCCTAGAAGAAATCCGCACAGAAAACCCCAATTATATTTTTGTAACTCTTGAAACAAAAGACAAGGTTGCGGGCACGTATCCTATTCGTCTAATGGATAAGAAAAAGCTCATTGCGACGCATGATTTTAAGCTTGATGAACGCATTGAAAATAGCAAGTATCGCCAGAGTTTCAACAGTTCAGATGTCATGTATTTGTTAATGCCAGATCGTTTTGCAAATGCCAATGAGGGTTTAGATACGCATCCTGATACCAAAGAGGCCGCTGACCGTTCAAACCCAAGCGGGCGTCATGGCGGCGACATTATTGGAATCGTGCAGCGTCTGAGTTACATCAAAGAATTGGGCGCCACCACCATCTGGACCACTCCCTTACTCGAGGACAACGAACCAACTTATTCTTATCATGGTTATGCGCAATCTGATTTATATAAAATTGATCCACGATATGGCAATAATTCTTGGTTCAAGGAAATGGTCTTGGAAGCGCACCGTCAAGGCTTGAAGGTCATCAAGGACGAAGTGCCTAACCATTGGTCGAGCAAGCACTGGATGATTCAAGATCTGCCCACGGCCACCTGGATTCATCAGTTTGATCAGTTTACACGTTCAAGCTACCGCACCACCACGCAATTTGATCCTTATGCTTCCAAAGCAGATCAAAAAGCATCTGCCGATGGTTGGTTTGATACGACTATGCCCGATATGAATCAACAAAATCCGTTGTTGCTGACTTATTTGATTCAAAATACCATTTGGTGGATAGAATACGCCCATTTGGATGGCTTGCGCGTCGATACCTACTCGTATAATGACAAAGATGCAGTTGCTCAATGGACAGAAGCCATCATGAACGAGTATCCCAACTTGAATATCGTTGGCGAAGTCTGGATGCACGACCAAGCACAAATGTCATTTTGGCAAAAGGACAGTCCAATTGGTGCGCTTCAAGGTTTCAATAGCCAGATGCCTTCTGTCATGGATTTCACCTTACACGACGCCATGATGCAAGCATGGAAAGAACAAGAGCAAGGTTGGGACCAAGGCATGGTGCGTTTTTATGAGAATTTTACGCAAGATTACCTCTATGCAAATCCACAAAACTTGTTGGTTTTCATGGAGAACCACGATACGCAAAGATTCAATGAATCTTACCCCGATATTGCTGATTACAAAATGGCCCTGGCTTTGATTGCCACTACCAGAGGGATCCCACAAATTTATTACGGTTCTGAAATCGGCATGAAAGGAAGCAAAGCAGTGGGCGATGCAGATATCCGCAGAGACTTTCCAGGTGGTTGGGCAACAGATCAGCATACTGCATTTTGCAGCAATGAAGACGCAAAATGCAGGGCGTATCAGACCGGAAGAACTCCTGAAGAAGAAGCTTATTTTCAGTATACCAAATCATTGCTCAACTGGAGAAAAGGACAAAAGGTTATTCACGAAGGAAAGCTCTTGCAATTTGTGCCTCAAAATAACGTGTATGTGTATTTTCGCTACCTAGAGCCCGTTAAAGAAATGGGTCAACCAGCTGAGGTGATCATGGTGGTCATCAATAATTCAACTAAAGAGCAAACGCTTTCATGGTCTCGCTTTGCAGAGGGTTTGCATGGATTTGAAAAAGGGAAGGACGTACTCAACAACCAAACCTTTGACTTCGAGCAGCCGAGCGGTGCCATTCCGGCTAAAACTTCTTATATCATCAAACTACACAATTGATATGCGTTTCACTTTAGTATTTTTTGTTGTTTTATTTGGACAGAACACGGTTGTTGCCCAAAATTCTAACCGCCAGTTTGTAAAAATCGAACTTACCCAACAAGGTGCAGAAATTCAGGTTTCTGATGGAAAATATGTTGTGGCTTTGTTGTCTGAGCATATCATCCAAACCACTTTCTTTCCGAGAGGAAGCGCTGAAAAAATGGACAGTTCACATGCGGTGCTTTTGCAAGCTCAAGTAAATCCTTGGGAACTTCAAGAAATACAAACCGAAGCCGTAAAAGAAGGAAAATCCAAAATGTACATTCTTAAAAGTGGCGCAGTCGGGGTTAAAATCATTACAAAGCCATTTGACATTTCTTATTTCTACAAAACCACTGAAGTATCCGAGGCGCAGGGTTTTTATTTTGATCAAACTCCAAAAATTGAATTTGATTTAAATGCTGAGGAGCAACTCATGGGCGCTGGTGCACGCGTGTTGGGCATGAACCGCCGAGGCTACCGCTTGCAATTGTATAACCGCGCGCACTACGGTTACGAGACCCATTCAGAGCTCATGAATTACACGATGCCAATTGTGCTTTCAGATAAGGGCTATGCACTACATTTTGACAATCCGCAAATTGGTTGGCTCGACCTCGATTCAAAAAAGCAAAACAAACTTACTTATGAAGTCATCGGTGGGCCTTTGCGT
>CANHSA010000132.1 GCA_947463345.1 Flavobacteriales bacterium | reverse complement strand
GGACTGCGGTGCACCTTGAACTGCTCGCCGAGGAGATGTGCAATCCATTCTTTGACTGTTGTTTTGCCAATGCTTCCTGTAATCGCTACTATTGGATATGTAATTCTTGTGCGATGAAAAGCCGCCAATTTTTGAAGTGCAAGTAACACATCATTCACTAGAAAATAATTCGCTTCGGGTTGGAGTAGCAATGGTTGTTCTGCGACAACAAAATTTCGAATACCCTTATCATAGGCACTTTCGATGTAAGCTGAGCCATTTTGTTTAGCGCCTTTCAATGCAAAAAATACCACGCCTTCCGTTCGAATAAGCTTCCTTGTATCGTAGGCTACTTCATTAATTGTTGCCAAATGAAGCGCGCCGCTTAATTCAGCTTGAAGAATATGGGCTAAGGCCGTAGCATTGAGGTCTAATTTCATAGCAACGCTTTTTGATAACAACTACGGCACAAGGGCTGGTATTTTTCTACCGCCCCGACAAGTACTTGTTGGGTTTGAGCTACTGTTCTATGTGAAAACTGAGCTAATTTACCGCAGTGAACACAAACGGCATGAACTTTACTCACCTCTTCTGCTATTGCCATCAGCTGGGGCATTGGACCAAACGGCAGACCCTTAAAGTCCATATCTAAACCCGCAACAATGACACGAACACCGTTATTGGCTAAGTCATTGCAAACTTGCACAAGTGCTGCATCAAAAAACTGCGCTTCGTCAATAGCCACAATTTGCTGGCCGTTCCATTCTTCTTGTATTTCTTTTGCCTCAGCAACGCGTTTGGCCTCCCAACTTTGCCCCTGATGGCTCACTACGGCTTCTGTGGCGTAGCGGTCATCGATGCCCGGTTTAACAAGTAAAATTGTCTGCTTGGCGAATTCGGCCCTACGTAAGCGACGGATGAGTTCTTCGGTTTTTCCGGAGAACATCGAACCACAGATCACCTCAATCCAACCTTGTTGTCCGTTTTCTTTGGTAAATTGCTCTAAAAACATACTGCTGTTGAATGAGATTGTGAAATGTTTTCTAATTTTGATTCGATGGTAAATTATACCGCCGATTGCACGAAATTAATAAGTTATAAGCAATGTCAGAAAAAAGTCCTTCTCTAATGATCAAAACAATTCTCGGACACCTCCAAACTGGTGTAGAAAAACTTGAATCCGGAGCCTTGAGTCCGGAAGATATGGAATTATTAGTCGAAGATGCCAAAGAGCTTTACGAGCGTATGGTTATTCTGCGTTACAAAATTTACGAAACCAATGTTTTAGGAGTTCAAGAACCTGTCATTTCGGCAAGTATTCGCCAGACTGAAATTGAAACTCCCATCGATTTATTCGGGTCAATAGATGAGCCAACTATCACACCTGAACCTGAATTTGAGGTCACTTTTGCGAATGGTGAAAGTGACATACTCGACCAAGAAGCTTCTACGGAGCAATGGCAAGAGGAGGAAGAAGAAGTAGAGGAACTCTTTCTAGAGGAAGAAGTAGAACAACCTATTATTGAAGAGGATGCAGTTGAAGAACCAATTCAAGCAGTTGAAGAACACATTCTAGAGGAAGAGAAAGAAGAAGAACCAATTCAAGAAGAGGAAGAAATCGAAGAACCAATTCAAACTTTTGCGGATCCGATTCAAGAAACTGAAACACCAACACCATGGGAACCGCAATTTTCTGCAGACCAACCCATTTGGATGGCAGAAATGGAGGCAAATATCCGCGACAGCCGCAGTGTTTTTCCTTTAGAGAGCCTTATTGGCGCCTTCACGCTCAACGAAAAATTACAATTTATCAATGAACTTTTCGAAGGTTCATCAGACGATTTCTCCACAAATATCAAGCAACTCGACCAACTCGCATCTATGGACGCTGCCCGCAACATGCTTGCCGAATTAGCCCAAACATTTAACTGGGACACCGAATCTGAAATTGTCGAAGACTTCATCTACAAAATCTGTCGTCGCCATGCGGCTGGCGCTTAGTTTTCTTTTTAGCCTTGCGCTTTCCTTTGCCCATGGGCAGCACTACCCTTATCGGCAGACCATTTCCATGCTCTGTTCTCCCGAGTATGCCGGCCGAGGCTATGTAGATGGCGGCAGGATTTTAGCGGCCAATTTAATCGCTTCCGAATTCCATAAGATTGGTCTGAAACCCTTTAAACGCAATTACCAACAAACCTTTACTTTGCCGGTACAAACCTTTCCTGGTGCTTGTACTTTCGTGGTGGGCGATGATACACTACAACCCGGAATAGACTACCTTGTTGATCCTGCATCTGCTGGTGTCATGCCAAACAATTATCAACTGGTTTATTGCAAAGCTGCTACATTATATCGAAGCGTCAATGCATTCAAACCGTGCCCTAAAGACCGCATACTGGTGGTCAGAACTTCAGGTTTTGGCGGCGATACCAATAAAGTCATGCAAATGAGGTTGCAAGAACTCCAACAATTTGCCCCTACTATTGAGCTCACCACAAGCAAACTCACGTGGTCAGTGAGCCAAGAACCCAAACCATACCCCGCTTTCCAAGTTGTTGCGTCGTCTTTTGCTGCCCAACCTCAAAGTGCTTTTATTTTTCTGGAAAGTAGTTTTATTCCAAAATTTACTTCTAGTAATGTGGTTGGTTATTTACCTGCCGCCATTAAGCCAAAGCAAAAGCCCTATTTGGTCATTACAGCGCATTACGACCATCTTGGGCGCATGGGCAAGGAAACATACTTCCCAGGCGCAAATGACAACGCATCGGGCGTCGGGATGCTCCTCTACCTTGCGCAAGAGTTAAGCCTGAAGCGCGACTCCAACTTTAATTATGTATTTATCGCCTTTGGCGCCGAAGAAGCAGGACTTGTGGGCTCGCATTATTTTGTGGAACACCCGCTGTTTGACTTAAAAAAAATCCGCTTTTTACTCAATACCGATATCATGGGAAGCGGTGAGGAAGGCATTACTGTTGTCAATGCCACCTTATTCAAAACCGAATTTGAAAAATTGACCCAAATTAATCTTGAGACAAAATACTTGACACAAGTTAAATCAAGAGGACCAGCTGCTAATTCAGATCATTATTTCTTCACCGAAAAAGGAGTGCCCGCCTTTTTTGTCTATACAATGGGACCAAACAAACATTACCACGACATCCAAGACACCGCAGAAGAGTTGAGTTATGCTGCTTTTGAACCTCTTGCAAAACTCTTACTTGCGTTTATTGGCTCATTTTAAACGGCGCACCAAATAACTCGTTTGCAGAATTAAAACACTCAAGGAGAGGCTTAATAAATACAAGACTAATTCTGTTGTTTGGTCTGTATAAATAAGGGCTAAACTCGTCGAAAGATATCCTAACAACTGCGTTACACTAATGATCAGGAAGCGAAAGGTTTGAACGGCAGGATCACCATTGTTTTTGATAAACAAAATGCAAGCTGAAATGAGCACCAGTAAAAAAGAAGTGCATTGTACAGCAAACATTTGCCCAAAAGGGATTCTGAAAATTGCTGTGAGGTAAAGAATAACAAAAACAAAATGCACTGCTAAAAGTGTGGCCAAATAAGACCATGGTGCAATTCTTTTATGAGGAAGGATTTTCACGATTGAGTTGATTGACTTCTTTGATAACGAGATACAAGCCTATAGCTACGCCTAGCAAAGCGCCTATAATTGTAAATAAGCTATCTGTAGAGCATTTGGTATCTAGGTAAGTTCCAAGCCAGGTAAAACCACCGATAACCGCGGCCATTTGAATAGCTGCTGAGCTTAATTTTAGATAAGGATTACTGGTTTTGTTGTTAGTCATTGAACGCAGCCTCGGCATCCAATTTTTGAGTGCTGACACCAGCGCGCATGACACATGCTCCCTCAAAGAACGCACCTTCTTCGATGTGAAGTTTCATGGTTTGGATATCGCCTTTGATGCGTGCTGTGGAACGCAAAACCAAAAGGTTTTCAACCAAGAGTTGGCCGTCCATGGCGCCGTCGATTTCGGCGTTCACACAAACGAGGTTGCCATTGATTTTACCAGAAGTGCCGATGATGACGCGTCCTGCACATGAAACGTTACCGTTTACCTCTCCCTCTAAATGAATATTGGTATCTGAAGTGAGGTCTCCGTTGATTTCAGTACCCGCAATGATGCGGTTTGTGCGGTCGGTGTTGTCAGGCTGTTGAGAACCTCCGAAAATGTCTTTTCTTAGCATGTTGCTTAGTAATTGTCGATGAAAAATCCTTTATATTCATCAAATTTCGATGTTTCTATCAACTTTTTCAAATTTTCTTGATTGATAATGAAAATTTTATTGTTTTGATAGTCATCTAAATACTCTGCTCCGGCCTTATAGGCATTGAGGTAATCCCATGCAATTTTGCTTGTTGGGAACTCAGAAATTAAAATGAAATTCTTTTCATCTAGGGTTGTTTTGATACTCACCTTGACTTTAGCGGTCTTGAAGGCTTTGGTAGAAAAATTGGCAACTGTAGTGCGGAGGTCGTCGGCTTCTTCGTCGTCGTCGAGTAATACAATGACAAACTGCGGCACATTTGGAATATCGGTAAAGATAGAAACCTGCTTTGTTGGCTTGTTGGTATCAAACTTAGAATAACCTTTTTTAAGGATGTCGAGCATTTCTTTGGCGCGAATGGCTTGATCTGACTTTGGTTTTTCATCGATAATGCGTTGTAAAAGCGGCACTAAAACTTGTTTGTCAGTAACTTGCTGGCCAACAGCAAGAGCGTTCAATAAAAGATATTCTGCGCGGTAGGCATTGGCGGGGTCAGTGTCGATGATTTGTTGGGTAGCGCTTTGAACTTGAGAAAAATACCCTTGGTCGTACTTTTCTACTAATGCTAAATAGGCTTGTTGGTCTTTTTGCGCACTCAGTTTTTGCTTGACGTAGAAATCTGGGTCTTTGAAATATTTAGCCGCATCTGAAGTCGGGTATTTTTGAAGGATATACTTGCGGTATTGGTCAGCACCTGATTCATTTTCGTAAATTTTGTACAATTGAAATGCGGCAGAAAGATCGGTTGGATGGTCTAATTTTTTATCGAGGATTGCCAAAAACTGAGCGGCGGCAAGCTCCGTTTCATTGAGAATTTCTTTGTACAAAACCCCTGAAGTATAAAGTGCATCTAGCAAACGCTCCTGTGACGCTTTCAGTGCTTCTGCTGTGAGTGGGATGTTTTTGAGGAGGCTTTCTACTGATAAGGAGTCTTTGTTTTGGGCGGTTGTTGAGGCTTGGGTGCTGTCCTGTCCTTTAACATCAATATTGGCGTTTAGAATCACGCGCTCACTGCGGCGCCAGTCGTCGGTGTTTTCTCTTAAGCCCCAATTTTTTCGGAAATCATTGAAGCCCTCTTCTCGAAGTTTAGGGTTGTTGAAGATAAATTTGTTTGCATTGCCATTGGTGTTGGTGGG
>CANHSA010000131.1 GCA_947463345.1 Flavobacteriales bacterium | reverse complement strand
TTTTGAATGAGTGAGATGAAATGGTCATAGTGTTGTAAAGCGCTGTAAAGTTACGCTAAATTTAAACAAACGCGCAACTTAATCGTTAACGCGCAATTGCTGGCGAAGGTTGCGTAAATAGAGCGAAAAAAAGATGCTAAACGCAATAAGTGCGAGCACTGCCCAAAGGTGCGGCAGAAAATAGCAAACGGCCCAAAAGAGCCAACTTACCGCCATATTGATCACAAGGATACGTAAAGTGGTTTGGCGGTGTGTGAGTGCAAAGCGGTCCATCAGGATGTGATGGATGTGGTTGCGGTCTGGCGAAAAAGGCGAACGGCCTTCGGCTGCACGCGCTACAAAAACCCTGATGGAGTCGAGCACCGGTACAAAAAGCAGTGCAATTAAGAACACCCCAAAATTGGCATTTTTAAGGTAGAGCCGATCGGTGAAATCGGAGGCCATGAGGTGAATGACAAACGCCACCAAAATAAAGCCAATGAAAAGGCTGCCGGTGTCGCCCATAAAGATTTTTTTGTCGGTGGAAAGGTTGTAGCGCAAAAAGGCGATGAACATACCCACCATGCAAATGCTGACGCTCAAGAAGGTCCAGTCGTTGAGGTAGTAAAAAATGAAACCAAAAGCAGTAAAATAAAATGCACCTAAAGACGAGGCCAAGCCGTCGATGCCGTCGATGAGGTTGAAGGCATTGATAAAGAAAATGACCACCGCGTAAGAAAGTGGCACCACCAAAAGTGGCGAGGCGTGGTAGAGCCCCAGAAAACCATGGAGATTCTGGATCTGAAAATCGGTAGACAAAAACAAAAGGGTGGTGGCGATGATTTGGGCGATGATTTTGTTGAAGGGCGAAATGCCGGTGAGGTCGTCTTTGAGCCCCACCACAAACATGATGGTGGCTGCTGGCACCAAATAAACTGCGCGGCCGGTTACAAAAAACTGTTCGGCTATGCTAATGGCAATGATAAAAACAACATAAAAAACAACGCCTCCAAAACTCGGCACATGCACAGTGTGCGAACTGCGCTCGCTGAGCTTCTCGAAAAGGCGCTTGACTTTCACAACTTGAATCACTACTGGCGTCAGGTAGTAGGTCACGACGAACCCCGCCCAAAAGAAAATTGTGAATACTAATATTTTATAGAGGTCTACCACTCCCATGTCATTAAAACTTTACAAAGGTCGGAATAGTTGCTTTGAGTAATTCAATTGAAGTCTATTATTTGAAGATATCCTATTTTACCTTATTCTTCTTCATTGATTTCCAATTCTTTATTCCAACGAATGATTTTCATGCGCTTGTCTAAAGGATGCTTGCTTTCTTGTAATAATTGATCTACATCGCGGCGCGTGATCAAAGCCAACTTGATGCGCAAGGCCTTCACAAAGCTTTCACGGCGCTTCTTGAGGGTCTCGTAAGAAAGCCCTGGCTCGTCGAACAAATAGTTGAGTGCCGACAATTCTAATTCATCGTTTTGCTTGATCAGGGCGATGGCCTGCCACTCGATGTCAGAAAAATCTTTGCGTTTGAGGATCGGATTTTTTGGTTTGTACCAAGCTGTTTTGGTGAGGCGTTTGAGGTAAAACAACAGAAAGAAAAAAGCAATATTGAGCAATACAGACAGCCAAAGGTAAGTTACAACCGGCACTTGCTTGAAAAAAGAGAGGGGCTTGTAAAGGTAATACTCTATAGGGTTACCGTACAAAAGCTCTTCCATTTTTTTGACTTCCAAAAAGGCTTGATCGCCGTCATTTGTGGCATGACTCGCCACTAAAATCGAATGCATGCGCGCATCAGGGATAAGCCTGAGCATTGGAAGATATTTATTGGAAACGTAGCTGTAATATTTGTTGTTCAGTATATCGACAATAGTAAGCTTATTGCCCGAATGAAAAATTTGATAATCCTTGTTTTGGGTAAAACCCCTAACTCTCGTGCGGTATATAAATTCTGGATTGAGTTCGCCTAATAATTCCCATGTTGTGGTACTGTGATCGAACTTCCAGATATCTTTAAAAAGCTTATTACTATCAAAGTGCTTTTCTACCCCACCTAAAATGTACAGCGCCTTCTTTTGCTGAATAAAATACGGGGTTGAACGCGGCTGCGGACACAATTTGGTGTGGCGATTCACCTGAAACCACTCCTTTGCTGAATACTCAAAATAAGTGTGTGTGTTTTTCACCTCAAACAAACCATAACCGCCAAACATATAAGGCTGGCCATTGTAGGTATAGAGCGCCGAACCAAACTGATTTTTTTGATCATAACTACGGTCTATGCGCTTCATGGTATCGCCCTTGAGCTCGTAAACCATACCGCAACCATCTTGTACAAATAAATAATGTGCCTTACCAACAGCTAACGGATAAAAACGCTCCTTGAACTTTACAAAATTCAAACTATCCTTCAGAACGATATGCAGGCCGTGTTTTTGCCATTTAGCCTTTTTGAGGCTATAGGTATAATAGTGTGCCGAATCGTCGATTACGAAAAAGGCATCGTCGTATTTGGAATAAGTCAGCTTTGCCTGCCGACTTACCTTCAGAACGTCCTGCGCTTGAAGGGCTAAGGGCAGGAAAAATACAAGAAATACTTTCAGTTTAAACATGTAGTGTAGTTAGGATGTCTATGATGCGTTCGGCGGTATGGCCGTCCCATTTGGCAGGAATGCTGCCCACCTTCCAGTGGCCCGCAAACAAGCGTTCCATGGCGGGCGCAATGGCCTTGGGGTTGGTGCCAATGAGCTCGTTGGTGCCTTCGGTAATGGTTTCGGGGCGTTCGGTGTTGTCCCGAAGGGTCAGGCAAGGGACGCCCATAACGGTGGTTTCTTCGGTAATGCCGCCAGAGTCTGTCACAACTGCTTTGGCGCGCTCCACCAAATAATTGAACTCCAAATAGCCTAGCGGTTCAATCAGGTGTAATCTTGGATGGTTTACACCCGAGTTTTCAAGTACTTTGGCCGTGCGCGGATGCACCGGAAAAACGAGGGGCAAGCCCTTGGAATGCGCTATAATTTCGTCGAGCAATTCCTTTAATTTGTGTGCTTCATCGACATTGGCAGGGCGGTGCAAGGTCATGACGATATACTCCTTTTCTTTCAAGCCAAGTTCATCCCAAATGACGGGCTTACAAAACCGCGGCCGATTTTTGAGTAAGGTATCTATCATGGTGTTTCCGACGAAAAAGATTTGTGCTTCTTTGACGCCATTGGCACGCAAGTTTGCATTGGCCACCTCAGAGGTCGTGAAGAAATAATTGGTAATGGCGTCGGTCACGAGCCTATTGATTTCTTCTGGCATGGACCAATCGTTGGAGCGGATGCCCGCCTCTACGTGCGCCACTTTGGTCTGCAATTTTTGCGCTACAATAGCACAGGCCATGGTGGAAGTGACATCGCCCACCACCAGCACGAGGTCGGTGGGGTTGGCCAGTAGCTCTTGCTCAAAACGCAGCATAATATTGGCAGTTTGCTCGGCCTGGCTGCCGCCTCCGGCATCTAAATTGGCATCTGGTGCCGGAATGTTGAGTTGTGCAAAGAAACTCCCGGACATTTTGTCGTCGTAGTGCTGCCCGGTGTGCACCAAGCGGTAACTCAGCTCAGCTCCTGCTGCCTGCGCCGCCTGAATGGCATGAATGATGGGCGCAATTTTCATGAAGTTGGGCCTTGCGCCGGCAATAAGAGTAAGTTTTTTCATAGCGGATCTGTGAGTTGAGCCAAAGAATAGGCGGCATATTTTACGTCGTAGTTTTGAAAATGGGCTACTAAATTGAGCGCCTTGTGCTGGAGCACATCTAGCTTAATTTTATCGGCATTGCGCTTTACCTCAGCAATAAGAAGGCAGCGATTGAGCTCATCTATAGCCACGATATCAATCTCGTTGGTATTTTGTTTTTCCCAATAAGTACCAATTTGGTTGTAGCGCTGTTGCGCCTTGATGCGCGCTATAAAAAACCGCTCCAAGGTTTTGCCGCTAAAGGTGTTGTAATCTCGGTCTACAATATTGCGGATGTAGCCCAGATTGCCCGCTTCTATAGCGCTGCGGTTTTTGTAAATAAATCCGAACCAAAAACGCAAAAATGGGTCTTCTATTTCATACTTCAAGGAACGGCTATTGGGTTTGGCCAACAGCGGACGCACCTTTTTGATGAGTCCGAATTCTTGTTCCAAGCGCTCCAAAAAGCCGCCAATTTGCATTTCCATGATGGATTCCATTTCAGCCCTGGCGGTTTTGCCGCTGGCGATCAATGAAAGGATCGAAAAATAATTGCCGTAGTCTTTGCCAAATTCATCGATGAGCACATTTTTTCCTTCTTCCAAAAAGAGCGATTGCTCAGACAAAACCAGCCCAAGCATTTGGTCTTTTGTGCAGGCGTTTTGCTCCATGAGGAGCTCTACGTATTTGGCCACGCCACCAGTCAGTAAATAAAGTGCCAAGAGGTCTTCGGGTGTAAATGCTGGTGCGTAATCTTTTAAAATTTCTTGGAGGGTAGCCACATCAAATGCTTTGATATGCATGCGTTGCGTTGCCCTACCAAAAAGGGGTTCTTTGGCATTTTCGAAAATGCGCGTCATGAGCGCATAAACAGAACCGCAGCACACTAAATTCATGCGACTCTCTTGCCGATTGGCATCCCAGAGCGCCTGAATTTCAGAGAAGATAGCCGCATTTACAGACTGAAACTCTTGAAATTCATCGATGATGAGTGTAAAAGGTTTGCTGCGGGCTTGTGAGAGCAGCCAGCCAAATAAGGTTTTGAACTGCTTGAACTCGCCATAAACTGGCTCGCCCCATTGCTGCTCAATTTGTGCTACAAATTCTGCACAAAGCAAGGCCTCATTCTTTTTGGCTACAAAAAAATAGAGCGTGGTTGGTTCAGTATAGGCTTTGAGCAGCAGACTGGTTTTACCAATTCTTCTGCGGCCCACCACAAAAGTAAGCTGACCTACACTTTGCGCCAGTTGCTCTATCTGAGCAAGCTGTGCTAATTCGGCTTGTCTGTTATAAAATTTCATGTATCATCTTTTATCGCAATGCACATTACTGTAATGCTCATTGCGATAACAAAGATAGGTGTTTTAAGACTTTACGCCCAAATACTTACCCAACAAAAAGGTAGTAGAGCAGTCATGCTTGGCAATTTCGCCACTTTCAATGTCTGTCAAAATAGAATTGGCCAACTCTTTACCGAGCTCTACGCCCCATTGGTCGTAGCTAAAGATATTCCAGATAATGCCCTGCACAAATAGTTTGTGTTCGTAGAGCGCTACAAGCGCACCAAGGCTTGCGGGGGTGAGTTTGTCAATGAGCAACGAGTTGGTGGGTTTGTTGCCGGTAAATACTTTAAAAGGCGACAGCCCTGGCGCTTCTGGGCGGCCCATCAGCAGCGCCTCGGTTTGGGCAAAGAAATTGGACATCAGTTTGTCTTGGTGTTCTTTGTTGCCATAGAGCGCTTGCTTGAAGCCAATGAAGTCTGTCGGGATCAGTTTGGT
>CANHSA010000130.1 GCA_947463345.1 Flavobacteriales bacterium | reverse complement strand
TCTTCGTAGTAGGTTTTGATATGGAAGATCTCTCTGGTTTGCGGATCTAAATCGGCAGGTATATTGGCATAGAGGTCGGGGTAACACTCTAGCATTTGATGGCCGTGTTCTTCGATTTGCTCGAGGGTGTAATCGAAGAGGACATCGGAGTCGGTTTTCATGTGAATGATGCCACCTGACTTTAAAATCTTTTTGTAGCGCGCCGTAAAAATGGGCGACGACAGCCGCTTGCGGGCTTTTTGGGGTTGTGGATCAGAAAACGTGAGCCAAATTTCGTCGATTTCACCTTCTTCGAAATAGTCTAAAATAAAATCGATGCGGGTGCGCAAAAACGCAACGTTGTTGAGGTTGGTTTCGAGTGCTTCTTTGGCGCCAATGTAGATGCGGTTGCCTTTGAGGTCTACGCCAATGAAGTTTTGCTCGGGGAATTGGCGGCCCATGCCCACGGCATATTCACCTTTGCCGCAGCCGAGTTCTAGAATGATCGGGTTGTTGTTGCCAAAAACGGAGCTTCTCCAATTTCCTTTGGTTGCAAATGGTTCTCCCATGACGGGCTCCAATACATTTGCGAATGTCTTGATCGCTGCAAAGCGTTTTAACTTATCTTTTCCCACGCGGCAAAGTTAAGAGATTCCTTGTAATTTTGCGCCATGCATTTCGTTGAACCCTTTTACAATTGGCGCGGCTACTACATCGCCGATGAAGACCCAAGCTCTCCTTTTTACGGTCGTGAATACAGCGAATTTGCATTTAGCAATACCGTTTACAACTTTTATATTCATCCGCAATGGGATGAATTCGGTTCGCCAACACTCTTTTTAAAGATCCTTTTTGTCGATTACGATGAGCAATACGCCATTATTGAGCTCATTGGTGAATGGAACGACGCCATCGAAAACGACATCATGATCCTCAAGCGCGATGTCATTGATATCCTTATTGATGCAGGCATTACGGCGTTTATCTTAATCGGTGAAAACGTGCTCAATTTTCATCATTCAGACGACTGCTATTACGAAGAATGGTTCGACGACGTCGAGGACGGCTGGATTGCCATGATCAATTTCCACGACCACGTCATCCGCGAATTTGAACAAGTAGGCATCGACCACTATTTTGTAATGGGCGGCGAACTCGAAGAAATCGAATGGCGCACGTATCAACCCCAACATTTTTATCAGAAGGTAGCTGGGTTGGTGCAGAAAAGAATTGGCTAGTACTGGCTAAAAACCTTATTGAGCTTGCGCAACATGCCGAAAAGCAAAAGTGCAGCCAAACCTAATAAGACGAAGTTCAGATAGAAAAAGTTGGCTTTTTGCTCATAGCCATCCCACATTGAACTGAGTACACCTGATAGTTTATTGCCAATGGAAGTTGCTAAAAACCAACCGCCCATCATTAAAGAGGTGAGGCGCGCCGGACTCAATTTAGAAACCAAGGACAAACCCATTGGACTCAGGAAGAGTTCTCCAATTGTAATAACGGCATACGAACTAATGAACCACCAAGCCGAAGATTTGTCAGCACCATTATTGGAGGCATAAACCGCGCCTACCATGACCAAGCAGGAAAGCGCAGAAATCAGGAGGCCAAAAGCAATTTTTGTAGGAGTTGAGGGCTCCTTTCCTTTTCGATTTAAGAATGCAAAAAAGGCAACAACAAGAGGTGTGAGCGCAATGACCCAAAACGGATTCACGCTCTGAAATAAATTGGTGTTGAATACGCGGATGGTGGCGCCTTCTTTTGGTAATTCTTCTGCCGCTTGATTGTTAAAATAGGCAGGATACGCCACGACTTTTTTGTCTTTCTCGATGACGCGAAATTGCTTGTCGATAAAAGGAACGCTGTCTTTTGCGTAGGTGATTTCTTCGGAAAGCTTAAGGCTTGATGTGAGCGGTTGAACCACTGCAGGAACCTCGCGGTCAGTGTAGTTCATGGCCCAGGTGTTCATGGTAGAACCATTCTGCTTGAAAATGGCCCAAAAGGCAATGACCACCGCAAAAATGGAGAGCATGGCACCAATTTGTGGTTTTTCTGAAGCCGGTGATTTGCGGTAGAGGTGAATGTAAAAGAAAACGACAGGAATACAGCCAAAAAGAAAGGCGTCAGTAGATTTAGAGCCCACTAACGGTGTTTCAAAAGTCAGGGGAATGAGTCCGAAAATGACAGCTGGCAAGAGTATGGTACCTAAGATTTTAAGCAAAGGCATGTCGGTCTCGCCAATTGGTTTGATTTGGTCTGCGTGTTTGTAGTGCTTGGTACCTATGATAAAAACCAATACGCCTATGAACATACCGACCCCTGCCGCCCAAAAAGCGGCGTACCAACCGTACATGTTATAAAGTGCAGCCCCAAAGAAATTACAGACAAACGCACCGATATTGATTCCCATGTAGAATATATTGTAGCCAGCATCCTTGCGCGCTTTATACGATTCTTCATTGTAAACGTTGCCAAGAAGGGTAGAGATGTTGGGCTTGAAAAAACCGTTCCCCAAGATGATCAGTGTCATGGAGAGATAAAGGAAATTGAGGTCTTTAATGGACATCAGGATGTAACCCAAGCCCATTAAAATACCACCAATAATGATGGATTTGCGGTAACCCAATACGCGGTCAGCCAATAAGCCACCGATAAAAGGTGTCAGAAAGACGAGCGCAATGAACGTGCCGTAGAGGTCGCTTGCTTGTGCTTCATTGAGGCCAAATCCACGTTCTGTATCTTTGAGGTACAGCGTGAAAATACCAATCATGAGGTAATAACCGAAACGCTCCCACATTTCTGATAAAAAAAGAAAGGGGAGCGCTTTTGGATGTTTTGAACCAAACATAGGTGTATTTTAAAAGTTTAACGGATGCCGTGCATCATGGAAAGTAATTTCTTTTGGAGCAAGAAGAGGATGATTGCTGCGATGCCGCCCATGAAGACAAAAACCATAAAGAAGCTATACAAGGAGTTTACCTTGAAACCAAAAAACGATTTTTCTTGAACTTTAGAATCTGTCGTAATTTGTTTGAAAGCAGCATCTCTGGAAGCTTTTTTCTTGATTTTGCTAAAATTCACAGAAGAAATAGCCACATAGTCTTGATCTCCAAAGGTTTTAGGCTCAGCTAATAGCTCATCTTTACCTTCCTTGCGCTCTAATAATTGAACTTTACTGGATCCTTCTTGAGCAATTACTGCACTTACGCTCACATACTGTTCAGGATATAATTTGGAAAGCATACCAGCAAAATCGTTGGCCATGGCGTTACTCATGAACCAAATACCCATCAATAATGAACCTAAACGCAACGGAGCTAAGCGTGCTACCATTGATAAGCCAATTGGCGAAAGACAAAGTTCACCTAAAGTGTGCACCATATACATGCTGAGGAGCCAAAACATGCTCGTTTTTGAGGAGCCTTCAACACCAGAAACACCTACCGCAATAATGAAATATCCGATGGCTAAAAGAAACAAACCAACGGCTTGTTTTACAGGTGAAGCAGGTTCCATGTTGCGTTTACCTAGGTAACCCCAAAGAACTGCAAAAAGTGGTGCAAAGATGATAATGGCTAGAGGATTTACCGATTGGAAATACGAAGCAGGCATTTCCCAGCCAAAGATAGTGCGGTCTGTTTGTTGGTCGGCAAATAAGGTGAGTGAGGCTCCTGCTTGTTCGAAAGCTGACCAGAAAAAGATCACGAAAAAAGCAATGATGTAAATAACGATAATACGCGAGCGTTCAATTTTTGAAAGCGAAGGATCTGTGATTACAAAGCCGGAAGCTGCAATGGAAGTTGCGAAAATGAGCGTAGACACAAAGTTAAAGCCCACAAGTTGCATGAAAACATACCATAAAGCGCCGTATACAGCTAACCATAACGCAATGCGTTGAATAGGGTTTGAAGCTGCACTTGAAGAAGCTTCTTTATCTTCATTGATAGGTTTTTCGTATGGTTTTGGCTTGCCACCAACAACTTCGCCGTCGGCAGAGACAATGTATTTGTTTTTAAGTAATTCAAAAACAGCAACACCAATAAGCATTCCTACACCTGCAGCGAGGAAGCCCCAACGGTAGTCTACTTTTTCGGCGAGCGTGCCACATACCAATGGAGAGAAAAATGCACCGAGATTGATCCCCATGTAGAAAATGGAGAAGGCACCATCTACGCGTTTGTCGCCAGGAGCATATAATTGGTTCACCATTGTCGAAATATTTGGTTTAAAGAAACCATTGCCAATGATCAAACACAGGAGTCCGATGTAAAATGCGATAGACGCAATTGGCGTACCAATTGAACTAGCCGAAAAGAAGAGCATGAACTGCCCAAGAGCCATGATGATACCACCAACAAAGATAGATTTACGGTTACCCCAATAACGATCAGAAATGTAGCCACCAATGAGTGGTGTTAAGTAGACCAAACCTGTATAGTTTCCATAAAGGCCTGAGGCAAATTCAGAATCAAATAGAAGTGCTTTGGTCATAAATAGCATGAGAATAGCGCGCATGCCGTAGTAGCTGAATCGTTCCCACATCTCTGTTACAAAGAGCAGATAGAGCCCTTTTGGGTGTCCTGTTTGAATAGTTTGTTCCATGTTTAGTTCACTTTAATTTGCCCGAATATAGTAATTTTGGCGCGAAATCATAAGAAAATGACAAACTGGTTAGAACGCACCGAACTTTTGTTAAGCGCACAAAGCATGCAGCAACTCAAAGCCGCACACGTATTAATTGTTGGTCTTGGAGGTATAGGTTCCTATGCCGCGGAGTTTATTGCAAGGGCAGGAGTGGGGCGCATGACCATCATCGATGGCGATGACTTTGACGCTTCAAATAAAAACCGACAACTGACAGCTCTTGACAGCACTTTAGGAAAAAATAAAGCGGTGGTTTTAGCCGAAAGAATCAAGGAAATCAATCCGGAATGCCAGCTCACGGTGATTGAAGAATTTGTATTGCCTGAGCGCGTTTGGGAAATCCTTCAAGACGACCGACCTAGCTATGTCATGGATTGTATAGACTCCGTTACGCCAAAGCTCGAATGGATTTTAGCTTGCAAACGACTGAAGGTTAAAATCATTTCGCACATGGGGGCAGGGGGCAAAACAGACCCTGCGCAGGTGCGTGTAGCGAACATGGAACAACTTTCTGGTTGTAAATTAGGCGCGCACATCAAAAAGCGCATGAAACGCAAAAATGCATCGTATCGCGGTGTGAAAGTTGTTTTTTCGACAGAAATTCAGCAGCCACATTCTTTGAAGATGACTGATGGCACGCGCTACAAGAAAAGTTTTTATGGCACGGTTAGTTATATGCCAGCGCTTTTTGGCCTGATGGGCGCAGCTGAGGTCTTGCGTTATTTAACGAAAGTTCAGTCATAAATTAGTTTTATTTCTTGCATTTATGTAACTTTTGGCTCTTAAACAAGCCAAACTATGAAAAAAAGCATTTTACTATTTGCGGGTATCATCAGTGCCCAACTGGCCTCGGCCCAAATTTTTTCTGACAATTTTGACACTTATGCGCTCGGATCTTTTATTGGTCCGCAATCGAATACCTGGACTACTTGGT
>CANHSA010000129.1 GCA_947463345.1 Flavobacteriales bacterium | reverse complement strand
CCTTTGAACTTACCTCCATCCTTTTCATTGCCGCAATGGTGGGCGCCATTTTGCTCGCTAAACGCGAAAAACAAATCATCGAATAATATGCAAGCTGCTTCAAGTATCGGGACCTCCCTAGACTTCTACCTTTTTGTGTCTTTTGCGCTGTTTACCATCGGAGCCATTGGCGCCATGACCCGCAAAAACATGATCGTCCTGCTGATGTGTATCGAGCTTATGCTCAATGCCGTCAACCTCATGCTCGTGACTTTCTCTACCTACTACGGCAATGGTGACGCACAAATTTTTGTGTTTTTCACGATGGTAGTGGCTGCAGCAGAGGCAACAGTAGGTTTGTCTATCATCATTATGGCCTACCGCAACCTCAAGTCTATCGACATCGACATGTACAACCAACTTAAAAATTAAACATGGCTAAAGACCTGACGCTCCTTCTTATCATTGCGCTGCCGCTCCTTGGTTTTGCAATCAACGGACTCTTTGGCAAGAAACTGCCAAAAACAATAGTCGGTGGAATTGCCACGGCTGTTGTTTTCGTTGCATTTTTATTGGCAACCACCCTATTTTCGGGCTTACACGGCACCCAAATTGTCAAGTTGTTCAACATCATCGACTTTGATCAGCTCCAAATCAATGCCTCATTTCAAATTGATGCCTTATCCATCTGGATGACGCTCATCATCACCGGTATTGGTTCGCTTATCCATCTATTTTCTATGGGCTACATGAGCCATGACGAAGGTTACCACAAATTCTTTACCTATTTGAATTTGTTCATTTTCTCGATGCTGCTCTTAGTACTGGGTTCAAACTATTTTGTGTTGTTCTTCGGTTGGGAAGGCGTCGGGATGTGTTCTTACCTGCTGATCAGCTTTCATTACAACGACGCACAAAAAGGCTTGGCAAATAGCCTAGCTGGCCGAAAAGCGTTTGTCATGAACCGCATTGGCGACGTCGGTTTGTTACTTGCCTTATTCATGATTCTCGGTCAATTCCACACACTTGAGTTCTTGACAATTGGCAAAGTGGTACAAGGAGATGTTGCATTGCAAGGTGGCGCCATGTTCTTTATTACGTTTTGTTTGTTCATTGCTGCAACCGGTAAAAGTGCACAAATTCCGCTCTTTACGTGGTTACCCGATGCCATGGCGGGGCCAACACCTGTTTCGGCACTCATCCATGCCGCAACAATGGTTACCGCAGGTATTTACCTCACCGTTCGCTCCAATTTCTTATTTGAATTAGCGCCATTCACCAAAGACATCATTCTTTACGTTGGCCTCTCCACTACTCTTGTTGCAGCGTTCATGGCACTGCGTCAGAACGACATCAAAAAAGTATTGGCTTATTCAACGGTTTCACAATTAGGACTCATGTTTGTAGCGCTTGGTTTTGGTGCATACACTGTTGCACTTTTCCACGTGACCACACACGCCTTCTTCAAAGCCCTCCTTTTCTTAGGTTCTGGCTCAGTCATTCACGGCATGCACGAAGAACAAGACATCCGTAAAATGGGTGGTTTGGCCAAACTCATGCCGCTTACCCATCTTACCTTCCTGATTGGCACCATGGCAATAGCCGGTATTCCATTCTTGTCCGGATTTTTCTCCAAAGACGAAATCATGGCGCAAGCCCTACACCACAACCCTGTTGTATATGCTGTTTTGGTGCTTGCCGTCACCATGACCGCTATTTATATGTTCCGCTTGTATTTCCTTACTTTTCATGGTGCTTTCCGCGGTGGCGACGCCCTTAAAAGCAAAGTTCATGAAAGTGGCTTATCTATGACCCTTCCATTAATGGTGCTTGCCGTGTTATCTATTTTTGGTGGTTTATTGAACCTACCTGGTTTGTTTTTCAAAAATGCAGCCCATTGGTTTGACCACTATTTAAGCCATGGTACTTTTGGCCTTTCCGAAGTACACAACGCGCACCTCGATTTCAACACATCCATTGGCCTCATGGGTTTTGCGAGTATCATTGCCATTGGCGTCATGATCTGGGCTTACCTCAATTACGCCAAAAAAGGCTCGCTGGCTAAAGAAGATGCAGCGCTCAATGGTTGGGAGCGTCTTTCTGCTCAAAAATTATACGTCGACGAAATTTACAATGCGGTTTTTGTGAAACCACTTTTAGCCATTTCTGACTTTGTTGGCAAGGTTGTCGATGTTCAATTATTGCGCAATGGTGTCTATGCTCTAGCAGACGGCATTCTCAATACCGCTAACCTGACCCGCAAATGGCAAACAGGTTTCTTGAGCAGCTATCTTTTCTGGATGGTGTTTGGTCTGATCATTTTTGTTGCATATTACCTTTTAAAACTTTCGGTTTGGCACTAATTCTTTTACCCCTTGTTTTTAGTCTTGTCGCTTGGTTCATTCCGAGTAACATCACGCGTATATTTGGTTTAATTGCCAGCGCAATAACGCTCGTCGTGAGCAGTGTGGCTGTCTGCTATTTTGAGCCAAGTGAGCACCTCCTCATCGACTTCGGCCTAAGGTTTGTGCGTTTCTCTATCGATAGCTTGGGCTTTACCATGATTTTACTCACCAATGCCGTTATTTTCTTGGTGTTCTTGAGTAACTTCAAAAGAAGCATCACCAATGAAAAACGTTTTACAGCGTTGGCATTTCTGATGCAATTTGGCTTACTTGGCGTGTTCACCACCAATACCATCCTAGGATTTTATATCTTTTGGGAACTAACGCTTTTGCCCATCTTTCTGATTCTTTATTGGTTCGGATCTTTTGACAAACCGCGCGCTTTACTTCAATTCTTCTTGTATACCCTCCTCGGGTCTTTGGCGATGCTCTTGTCGGTTATTGGCCTGATGCACGCCACCAACCAACAAACTTACGAAGCCCTTTTAGCCGCTGACCTCAGTTCGCTAGGCAATACGAGCATTTTCTTAATGGGTGGTTTTCTTTTGGCATTTGCCGTTAAAATCCCTTTGTTTCCATTCCATACATGGCAAGCCGAGACCTACACCAAAGCACCAACAGCTGGCACCATGCTCCTTTCTGCGATCATGCTCAAAATGGCTTTGTTTGGTCTTTTGAAATGGGTTCTTCCAATCTTCGATGGTGTTGCCACTGACTTCTGGCGTTGGCCAATCATCACACTTGGTATCATCGGTGTAGTTTACGGAGCTGTTGTGGCTATTCGTCAGCAAGACCTCAAAACTTTATTTGCATACGCTTCCTTGAGTCACTTGGGGCTTATTGCAGCTGCGCTCATGCTCAACAATTTCGACACCAACCAAATTGCGGTAGTTCAAATTGTCAATCACAGTATTGTTTCAATTGGCTTGTTTTTGGCAGCTGGCATCATCGAACAACGCTTAGGTACCCGTGAACTCGGCCAACTCGGCGGCATCGCAAAAGTTGCACCGCGTTTTGCCTTCTGGTTCGCTGTCCTCACTTTTGTTTCTTTATCCGTACCTTTCACAGCCGGTTTTATCGGGGAGTTCTTCTTGATCAAAGCGCTCTTTAGCGCCAATGCCCTCACAGGTTTCTTAGCCAGCACCACTTTGGTTTTGGGTGCCGTTTACATGCTCAAAGCGTATCAAGCACCTATGTTTGGCCCAACCATTAACGCTACATTTGAAGACCTCCATTGGTCAGAAATAGCGGTTTTTGCCATCTTGAGCATTGCAGCCATTTACCTCGGGCTTGCACCACAATGCCTCACCGATTTCGTTGCACACAGCCTTCCCCAACCTACTCATTAATTCGCATCATGGATAGTATCGTTATTCTTTTTATCAGTGGCCTTCTCGGACTTTTTGTAGGAATGCAAAAAAAGCCGCTCTTTTCAATTATCATAGCTAGTCTGGGCTTAATTGGTGCGGGTGTTGCTGCTTATTTCAAAGGGTCTTATGTTTCACCATTTGCCTCTTATGCAGCATTTATCCCGACGCAAGGACTTGTCATTATCTTGTTGTGCACTGTTACCCTACTCGCTATGCTTGGTGGTTACAAACGTTATAAAAGCGATGACGAACACACCGGCGATTACTTTGCTCTGATCCTTTTTTCATTGTGCGGTGCCATTATTATGGCGCAACCCAACGACCTCATGTTGTTTTTCATTGGTCTAGAAATCCTTTCTATCCCCATTTATGTACTAGTTGGCATCGAAAAAGGGAGCAGCCGTTCTGCGGAAGCTGCTGTTAAATATTTCTTTACCGGTTCTTTTGCTTCTGCGATTCTTCTTTTTGGAATTGGCTTATTATACGGTGCTACCGGAAGCTTTCAAATCATTGAAATCCAATCCAACTTAGCGATCGGTATTTGGCAAAGCCCTATGGCCATTATCGGAAGCTTATTCTTACTGGCTGGTTTTACTTTTAAAATTGGAGCTGTTCCATTTCATTTTTGGGGCCCAGACGTCTATGATGGTGCTTCCAACGCTGTGCTCATGTACATGTCTACGGTAGTAAAAATTGCCGGTATATATGCCATCATTAATGTTTTCGGTCAAGTCTTTAGAGATTCTTATGCTTTCTGGATTGACCTCATTTGCATCATCATTGTGCTTTCCATGTTCTACGGTTATATCACTGCTTGGAAACAAACCAGCTTCAGAAGACTCATTGCGTATTCTTCCATCGCCAACGCAGGCCTAATGCTTTTTGCTTTGGCTGATATCCACAACAGTAATATTTTCTTGTTTGTGACAGCCTATGCGCTTTCTACTATCGCAATGGTTGTGGTGAACAGTGCTGTAAACGACGACACAGATAGCTTAGCCAATTGGGAAGGCATTGCCTGGAGAAACCCACTTGTCGGCGTAGCTCTTGTTTTGGCTCTTTTCTCTTTGGCAGGAATTCCGCCGTTGGCAGGGTTCTTTGGTAAGTTTTCCTTGTTATGGTCTGCAGCACCACATGTGCCTTACACCGCTATTTTAGCACTCATCGCGTCTGTCATTGGTGCATTTGTTTATTTGCGTTTGATGATCAGCGCCCTCAAAAAACCAAAAGTCACGCTGCCTATTCACTTGTCTTTTGAGCAAGTTCTTGTTTTGGTCTTGACCTCTCTTGCCACGCTTGGGGCGCTTTATTTTATTTAACAAGAGCCATTCCAACCTTTTGCCGTTCCTTTTCGTCTCATAACGGTATGGTTTCAGACGCTGATCTTTACGGGCAACTCATCAAAGACTGCGTGCGCAAAGATGCACGTGCACAGCATGAGTTATATCAACTTTTTGCGCCTGCCATGTTCAAAGTTTGCTTGCGCTATGCACCAGACCACAGCACTGCCCAGGATATCTTCCAAGATGCATTTGTGAAGGTTTTTCAAAACTTGCACAAAATTAAACAAGCTAGTCACCTACCTGGGTGGGTCAAACGTGTTTTTGTGTACACCGCAATTGATGCCTTGCGCGCTCAAGCTAAATTCAGACAACACATCGACATTGAAACGGCCTATCAAGTCGAAACCAACATACCCGGTATAGAGACCCAATTAGCAACCGCTGATATTATGACTTTAGTTCAAAAGCTTCCTGCGCGTGCGCGCTTGGTTTTCAACTTATACGTCATGGAAGGTTTCGCGCACAAAGAAATAGCCGAGTTGCTTTCCATCAATGAGGGCACCTCTAAATCACAACTATTTGAAGCT
>CANHSA010000128.1 GCA_947463345.1 Flavobacteriales bacterium | reverse complement strand
GTAGCAGAATTGCTCCTCAAAACAAAAGCAGTGCGTCTTCAGCCCGACAAACCCTTCACTTGGGCCTCTGGTTGGAAATCTCCAATTTATTGCGACAACCGCATTACGCTTAGTTTTCCTGAGGTGCGCACCCACATTCGCCAAGGCTACGCCCAAACTATTCTCGACAACTTTGGCAAACCCGACGTCATTGCAGGTGTAGCCACCGGCGGCATTGCACAAGGTGCGTTGATCGCACAAGAACTCGGCTTGCCTTTTATCTATGTGCGCAGTGCGGCCAAAGGCCACGGCATGGAAAACCTCATCGAAGGTGCGTATCAAGAAGGGCAACGCGTGGTGGTCATCGAAGACCTCATCTCCACCGGCGGAAGCAGCCTCAAAGCAGTTGAAGCACTGCGAGCTGGCGGCCTTGACGTCAAAGGGCTCATCGCTACTTTTACTTACGGTTTTGCACTCGCCGAAGAGCACTTTAGCGCTGCCAACTGCCCACATGTTTGCCTCACTGACTACAGCACGCTCATCGATGTAGCCGCCAAAACAAACTACGTCAGCGAAACCGACGAAGCAACCCTCAGAGCTTGGCGCAACAGCCCTAGCACCTGGATGCAAGACAACCACTAAAAAAACAACAAATGCTGACGCTTAAAAGCCAAGAGTTTGCGATACTGACAAGTTCAGAGCGCGTTCTTGATTTTTTGTCAGATACCAAAAACTACGGTTTACTCTTGCCCGCAAATCAAACCTCAGATTTTCAATGCACCCCTACACAGTTTAGTTTCAAAGCTGCAGGTCAAGTAAATTTAGCACTTGAGAAACAGACGGTAGAGCCTCAACTTCTGCATTTCAAAGGCCTCCAATCAAATCCTTTTGCCTTCGATTTATACGTACACTTCCAACATCAAGAGGGGCAAACTACCGGGCATATCGAAATCAAGGCAGACCTCAACATGATGCTCAAAATGTTAATTGAAAAGCCTTTGCAAAAATTGCTCACCGAAATGGCGGCAAATTTAGCAGTGCAATTGGCTTAAATGGAACGATAACGCAGCTCCTGGTTGGCAAAACATGCAATTTCGCCATTGGTTTCGATCCTAATTTCTCCGACATCATTTACCCCAACAATACACCCTTCAAAGCGCGTTCCATCCGTTTTTTCAAATACTTGGATGGTGTCTTTCAACCATAGTTCTGCTTCAAATTTGGCTTTCAGGTGAGCAAAATCACCATAGAGCAAATGTTGCTGACCATTGAGCAAATCGAGGTATTCGGCAATTACGGTAAGTGGTTTGAATCTTTGATTTGTCTCTTTAAAGATACTTGTTGCTTGCTCGAGCTCAGGGGCCTCATTCACATTGATGCCGCAACCCAAAATTGACCACTCGAGTTGCGCACCTTTTAACTGTTGCTCAATGAGGATGCCGCCAATTTTTTGCTTGCCCACATAAAGATCATTGGGCCACTTGATTTGCGCTTTGAGTCCGAAACGCAGCATGCACTGCTGCCACATGAGCGCACTGAACCAAGAAAGTCGGATGTGTTGTTCGAGGGTATAAACCGGTTTGAAAGCAAGGCTGAACATTAGGTTCTCGGAACTGACAGACTGCCATGAATTACCGCGCTGCCCCCTGCCCTGAGTTTGATAATCTGCCATTATTACCGAACCATCTTGACAACTTTCTTGTTCAATAAGATTGGCAATATAATTGTTAGTAGAGTCAACCGATACTAACTGAATAAGAACAGAACCGAATTTGGTCATCATGAAAGTCAAGAGGATTCAAATTTATCAGTTAGTTTTGTAATAGAAACACATCAATGGCAAAAAAGAAAAAATTAGGCCCTTCGGAATTACTTGTAGATGCAATTATTGAAGGAATGCAAAATAACAAAGCGCAAGACATCACAATTCTTGACCTACGCACCCTCGACAGCGCAGTCTGTGATTTCTTCGTTATTTGCAGCGGAGAATCCAGCACACAAGTAGATGGTATCGCTAATTCCATTCAAAGAAATACGCGCAAAGAACTCAAAGAAAAACCTTGGCACACCGAAGGGAAATCCAACTCTGAATGGATCCTCCTCGACTACATCGATGTAGTTTGTCATATCTTTTACAAAGACGCGCGCTCATTTTACGACATCGAAGACCTCTGGGCCGATGCCACCCGTACTGATCTTCCCAACCTTTAAGCTCCACAAAAATGTCTGAAGAAAAAAGAAAAAATCCGCTTTCGGTCTACTGGATTTACGTCGCATTTGTGGTCGTATTGGTCAGTACGCATCTTTATGTCAATAGCGAATCAAGTGCTGTCATTAAATACAAAGAGACCCTTCTCGACCTCGTTGAGGCTAAAGGCGTGAAACAAGTTAAAATCGTCAACCAAAGTACTGCGCGTTTTCAATTGCGCAAAAGTGCACAAGCCTATATCAATAGCCGCAAAGACCTCGATTTTCCAAAAATGCGCAAGTTGCTCGCCAACAAGAATGCGCAACCATCCAAAATTGTCTTTGAGCTAGAAAATATCGGCAACCACGCCAATTTTGAAAAAGCGCTCGACGAACGTGGCTACCACGACTACGAAAATATCATTGAAACCAACTGGATCGCTCAAATCTTAGGTTACTTATTGCCATTTGGTATCATTGTCCTCATCTGGATGTTCGTCATGCGACGCATGTCTGGTGGTGGCGGTGCCGGGGGTGGCGGTGGCCAAATCTTCAATATCGGCAAATCGCGCGCTCAGGTCTATGAAAAAGGCAAAAGCACGAACATCACGTTTAAAGACGTCGCTGGTCTAGAAGGCGCCAAAGAAGAAATTGTCGAGATTGTCGAATTCCTCAAAAATCCGAAAAAATACACCGAACTCGGTGCCAAAATTCCAAAAGGCGCCCTATTGGTTGGCCCTCCAGGAACTGGTAAAACCTTACTTGCCAAAGCCGTTGCTGGCGAGGCTAAAGTGCCGTTTTTCTCTCTGTCTGGTTCAGACTTCGTTGAAATGTTTGTGGGTGTAGGTGCCTCACGCGTTCGCGATTTATTCCGCCAAGCTAAAGAAAAAGCACCTGCCATCATCTTTATCGATGAAATTGACGCCATTGGCCGTGCGCGTGGTAAAAACAATGGTTTTAATACCAACGACGAACGCGAAAATACACTCAACCAACTCCTTACCGAAATGGACGGCTTTGGCACCAACTCTGGTGTCATTATCTTGGCTGCAACCAACCGTGCCGATGTACTCGATAGCGCCCTCATGCGCGCAGGTCGTTTTGACCGTCAAATTTACGTCGACATGCCTGACCTCAATGAGCGCAAAGCTATTTTTGGGGTTCACCTCAAGCCAATCAAACTTTCTACTGAAATAGACGTCGACTTCTTGGCCAGACAAACTCCTGGCTTTTCTGGTGCCGATATCGCCAATTTGTGTAACGAAGCTGCTTTAATTGCAGCTCGCCACAACAAAACTCAAGTCGAGAAACAAGATTTCCTCGATGCCGTAGACCGCATTATCGGCGGCTTAGAAAAGAAAAACAAAATCATCACTCAAGAAGAAAAGAAAACAATTGCCTACCACGAAGCTGGCCACGCTGCCGTTTCATGGCTCTTGCAATATGCCAATCCTTTAGTGAAAGTTACAATTGTGCCGAGAGGGCAATCTTTGGGCGCTGCTTGGTATTTACCAGAAGAGCGCAGCATCACTACCACCGAACAATTGCTCGACGACATGTGTGCAACTTTAGGTGGACGTGCCGCCGAATTGCTTACGTTTAATCGCATTTCCACCGGAGCGCTTTCAGATTTAGAACGCGTCACCAAACAGGCCTACGCCATGACCTCCATCTACGGGCTCAACGAGCGTGTTGGTAACATTTCTTTCTACGATTCACAAGGAAGAGACGCCTTTACCAAACCTTATTCAGAAGAAACTGCCAAAATCATCGATGAAGAAGTAAGTAAACTCATCGAAAGTCAGTACCAACGTGCACTGCAATTACTCGGTGAAAACCAAGACAAACTTGCCCAACTCGCAGACCGCCTCCTAACTTCCGAAGTCATCTTCAAAGAAGACCTCGAAGCAATTTTTGGCAAACGCCAATGGGATCCAATTGAAGCAGAGATTACAGAAGAAGTAACTCCTGATGAATTGGCTACAGAAGAAGTACCTGCCTTAGAAGAAGCACAAACAAACGAGGCAAGCTCAACTGATCAAGAAGAGACTACCGAAGAACCAACACAAGGCGAATGATCGGAAACCTAGGGCAACGCATGATTACCGGCGCCGTATTCGGCACCCTAGTCATCGGCTCTATGCTCTGGAATCCTTATGCTTTTGCACTCGTATTTTCTTTTTTCATGGTGGTCGGCTTATGGGAGTTTTACAACTTCTTTAAGCAACACCAAGTCGTTGAAGTCTCCAATGAAATCGGTATTTTCATCGGCATTTTCATCTACATCTTATTAGTGGGTATCAGCTTTGAATGGTTCTCAGTGATTTCACTAAGTCTTATTTTTCCACTGTTCTTTACGCTTATTCTCAATGAACTTTGGGCCAAACATGCACATCCGCTGCTCAATATTTCCGTATTGGTATTCGGTATCATTTATGTGGTTGGTCCGTTCTACCTGAGCATTGACTTACACGTCCGCGACACCTCTCCATTGCCCAAAGTACTTGGTATGTTCTTACTGATCTGGACCAACGATTCCTTTGCCTATTTTACCGGCCGCGCTTTTGGGAAACGCAAACTTTTTGAGCGCATTTCTCCCAAAAAAACCTGGGAAGGAACGTTCGGCGGCATCTTATTTACGCTGCTTTTAGGTTTCTTAATAGGAGCGTATATCAATAAAGGAGAAGTATTGTTTTGGATGATTTCCGCACTCATCATAGCACCAGGAGCCATCTTCGGTGACCTACTCGAATCCTTATTCAAAAGAAGTTTAAATATCAAGGATAGCGGCAAAATTCTCCCTGGCCATGGCGGTGTGCTAGACCGCTTCGATGCAGCACTGTTTACGATACCATTTTTTTATTGTTGGTCTATAATCTATCTTTACTGGAAATGATAACTTTTCACCGCGAAGGCCGCTCCATTATGCTCGGGAGCATTGTTATATTTCTTGGCTTAAGTGCCCTGAACTACTATTTTCTCGCCTCGGCAATTTTTGGGCTATTTCTATTTCTAGAAATTGGTTTTGCTGTGCTGCTCTATTTGATCATTCAATTTTTCCGCATTCCGAACCGAACTTGCGCTGGTCAGCTTCAAGACATCATTTGTCCTGCCGACGGCAAAGTAGTGGTGATCGAAGAGGTCGAAGAAACAGAGTATTTCAAAGACAAACGCATTCAGGTTTCGATTTTTATGTCGCCGCTAAATGTGCATGCCAACTATTACCCTATCAGCGGAGAGGTAAGTTATACCAAATACCATCCGGGGTTGTTTTTAGTGGCTTGGCACCCCAAGAGTAGTACCGACAACGAACGAAGCACATGCGTGGTCAAACACTCAAGCGGAACCGAAATTCTATTTCGCCAAATTGCGGGTGCTTTAGCCCGAAGAATTTGTTATTATGCACAAACTGGCGATAAAGCCCAACAAGGTGCTGAATTCGGATTCATTAAATTTGGCTCTCG
>CANHSA010000127.1 GCA_947463345.1 Flavobacteriales bacterium | reverse complement strand
CGGGCAGTTTGTTTTTTTCTTTGATTTCTTGGGTGATATCCGAAATTTGAACGCCGAGGTAGCCGCGCTGAACAATACCGAAATCGATGAGGTCGCGCATGACTTTGTCTACTAAATTGACAGGAACTGCGAAGGAATAGCCTGCATAAGAACCGGTTTGAGATGCGATTGCGGTGTTGATGCCAATAAGTTCGCCGCGGGTGTTTACCAATGCGCCTCCACTATTGCCTGGGTTGACAGCCGCATCGGTCTGAATAAAGGATTCTATAGGAACAACCTCTTTATTGTTGCGCTCGGAGAGCAAGTTGATGTTGCGGGCCTTGGCAGAAACAATACCTGCGGTAACGGTTGAGGTCAGGTTAAAGGGATTGCCAACGGCCAAAACCCACTCGCCAATTTTGAGTTCGTCTGAGTTGCCAATTGGAATGGCGGGGAAGTTGCTGCCTTCAATTTTGAGTACGGCAATGTCGGTAGAGGGGTCGGCGCCAACAACTTTAGCGTCGTATTTGGAGTTGTCGTTGAGAACAACTTGAATTTCGCTGGCGTTTTCAATGACGTGGTTATTGGTGACGATATAACCCTGCGATGATACAATGACGCCGGAGCCAGCGCCTGCACCGTATTGCTTGAATTCTCGGCCACCGGCACCCGGGCCGTAGAAAAATTCTTGGAAGGGATCCCGTTGGAAGGTGGTTTGAACTACTTTAGTTGTGATATGTACCACAGAATGAACGGTGCTTTCTGCTGCTGCAGTGAAGTCTAGGCCTTGAGGAACGCCTTGGTAGTCGACTTGCTGAATAGGGGCACGGCGGTTGCCATCGATGACTTGTTCAGATAATAGCCTACTGTTATGTTGAATGATGACATAAGTAGCCAAAGGGAGGGTTCCGCCTAAAATACCCATTCCGAATAATTTGAGTGTGCTGGTAAGTGTCATACTGTCAGATTTTAAATTACTGCTGCATAAACGCAAATAGTGTTCCAAAAATTGCTTGAAAAATGTTAAATTTTGTTAAGAATTGGTATCGAATATTCAACTATTTTTGTTCGACCGCAATGACACTATCATTCTTCAAATATCAGGGTACGGGTAATGATTTCATCATGCTCAACAACACGTCCGGAATCTATGACAAATTGTCTATTGCTGACATCCAACAACTCTGTGACCGCAAATTTGGCATAGGCGCCGATGGGCTCATCTCCATTGTGTTGCGTCAGGGCTATGACTTTGAAATGGTTTATTATAACGCCGACGGCACGCAATCTTTTTGCGGAAATGGCGCGCGTTGTGCGGTTGCTTTTGCGGCTAAGTTGGGCTTGCTGCCCTCATTTCACACTACTTTTCTAGCCATCGATGGCGCGCATCAAGCCTGGATTTGCGAAGACGAAGTCAAACTCAAGATGTCAGATGTTGAACCCATTCAATATTTGGAAAATGCTTACGTAGTACAAACCGGATCCCCTCATTACGTGCTACTCGACGACAAGCACACCCACGAGCACGTTTTAGAGGTCGGCCGTGCCATTCGTTTTAACGAACGCTATCAAAAAGAAGGCATCAATGTCAACCTGATGGAAATGACAGCAGATGGCATTCAGGTAGCCACCTACGAACGCGGTGTCGAAGACGAAACACTTTCTTGTGGAACCGGCGTAACCGCTGCAGCATTGGTTTATGCACAGCTCCAAGACCTTCAAAAAGGAGCGGTCAAGGTAGCAACAAAAGGTGGGCACTTACAAGTTCAATGGCAACTCAATGCGGACCACTCTTATACTGAAGTATATTTAACGGGGCCAGCAAAGCTCGTTTATAACGGAACTTATGAGCTTGAAGGGTAGTTTGGTTTCTTTACGCGCGGTCGAAAAAGACGATGCGAGCACTATTTTTATGTGGGAAAACAACCCAGCCAACTGGAAGGTTTCCAATACCGAAGTGCCGTTTTCGCTTTTCGACATCCATCAACTCATCGAACAACAATCCGACATCCGCAAGTCGGGCCAAATGCGTTTGGTGATCCAAACCTCAGCAGAAGAGCGCCCAGTGGGGGTTATCGATTTATACGACCTCAATTTCAAGCATGGCTATGCCGCAGTGGGCATCCTTATTGCCGCCGACGCCGACAAAGGCAAAGGCTATGCGTCTGAAGCTTTGCAGTTGTTCTGTTCTTACTGCAAGGAAATTCTAGAATTGCGCAATTTATATTGCCAAATACACGGAGACAACCAAGCCAGTGTTGCTCTTTTCGAAAAAGCAGGCTTTGAACATGCCGGAACCCGTAAAAACTGGCTGCGTTTCAAAAATGAATATTTTGACGAACTTACTTATCAACTATGTCTAAAAAGCAAAAACTGATTTTAATAATAGTGGTCCTTTTCTTTGGGGCTGCATTTTTACTTTTCCCCAAATTAAAGTATGCCTACGCGGCTTTTCAAAAGTCGAGCAATCAAACAGAAATAAGTATTTATCTTTCAAATCGAGGGGGCGCATTGAACATTGAGAAAATTTCCGCAATACTCTACGATAAAGGCGTCATTTCATCAAAGGATTTATTTGAATTGGTCGGGGAATATAAAGAGATGAATCCTCGCAATATTGCACCGGGAAAATACGTCATCGAACCGGGCACGGCCTATCGCCATATTTGGAATGGATTTACTATAAATGGCAAGTTAAATGGTAACGCAGAGCAATCCGTACAGGTGAGTTTTGAAAATTGCCGCACCCTCAATGACCTAGCTGGTAAGCTACAAAAGCAACTCGATTTAGACAGTACCGAATTGATGGCGTATCTCCAGAATGGTGCTACGCTATCACGTTTGGGCTTTAGCTTAGAACAACTCCCTGCGCTTTTTATTCCGAACACCTACGATCTTTACTGGGACCAAACTCCGCAGCAATTTGTGGACCGCATGGCCCAAGAATTCAAAAATTTCTGGACGCCTGAACGCAAGGCTAAATTACAAGCGGTGGGGTTAAAAGCGCCCAGCGAGGCTGTAACTTTGGCGAGTATTGTCTATTCCGAACAATCCCGAAGAGCTGAGGAGTGGCCGATCATTGCGGGGCTATATCTCAATCGTGTCAAGCAAGGCATCAAATTACAATCCGATCCTACATTTAAATTTTGCTGGGGAGAGCAACTCAAAGGAGTGCAACGCTTATTGGCTGTGCACCGTGACATCAATTGTCCTTACAATACATACAAAATTCAAGGTTTGCCGCCAGGCCCCATCTATTTACCACCAGTTGGGGTAGTGGAGGCCGTTCTTGATCCAGCTAAGAACGATTATATTTTTATGTGCGCCAAGCCAGATTACTCAGGGACGCACAATTTTACGGCTTCAGGAGCCGAACACGCCAAAAATGCCAAAGCCTTTCAGAATTGGTTGGCGGCAGAATTACGCAATCGTTAGATAATGAAAAGAAGACAATTTATCCGCTTTGGTGCAGCAGTTGGCGCACTGAGTGTCGTGAAGCCAAGCCAAGCCACCAACATCGTGGCACAATCTTATCAAGGTAAGGCCAAGGGCCCAATCGTACTTTCTACCTGGAACCATGGTTTGGCTGCCAATGAAGGCGCTTGGGCGGTGTTGCAAAAAGGCGGCTCGGCTCTAGACGCTGTCGAAAAAGGCGTTATGGTGACCGAAGCTGATCTCACCAACCGCAGCGTAGGAGTGGGTGGCCGCCCAGACCGCGATGGCCACGTCACTTTAGACGCTTGCATCATGAGTGGCGATTCCCGTTGTGGCTCTGTGGCTTTCTTAGAAGGCATCGCGCATCCAATCAATGTGGCGCGCGCCGTTATGGAACGCACGCAACACGTCATGCTCGTTGGTGCCGGCGCGCGCAAATTTGCCCTTGAGCAAGGTTTTGCAACGGCCAAAATGCCCATAGATGAAGTCAAGAAAGACTACGAAAAATGGCGCAAAGAAAACAAAGATTTATTCAAGAAACCCGATATCAACCACGAAAACCACGACACCATCGGCATGATCGCTATGGATGCGCAAGGGCAACTTGCGGGGGCTTGCACCACGAGTGGCTGGGCCTACAAAATGCATGGGCGTGTCGGTGATTCACCAATTATTGGCGCTGGTTTATTTGTCGACGACGAAGTAGGGGCTGCCACCGCCACTGGTTTGGGCGAAGCCATTGTTCGCGTAGCGGGCAGCCATACAGTTGTGGAGCTCATGCGCCAAGGTTACACACCTTTTGATGCCTGCAAAGAAGCATGCATGCGCATTGTCCGCAAGCACAAAGACCTCACCGGTTTACAATGTGGCTTTATTGCACTCGATAAAGAAGGTAACTACGGAGCATATTCGATCTACGCAGGTTTCAATTTTGCGCTGCGCAACAACGATGGCGAAGCGCTTGTAGATGCCAAATTCGATCGCAACTGGTAAGATGAGTAGGGTCCTTCTTCTTTTATTTATTTCACTGATGAGCACCTTTACTGCACAAGTTACGCTTGATTGGGAGGTTTTTCATCCGGTCAAAAAATCATGGTTGCCGTTTGGCAAGAATGGAACAGTCCAAGAATATCTCCGCGACTCAGGAGAGTTGCCCGATCCCTTTTATGGTGAAAATGAGGCAAAATACCAATGGGTAGAAGACCACACTTGGCATTTTCGATCTCAATTTTATTTAAGCGAAGTATTTTTCAAGGCGACATCGCTCACCCTCGACATTCCCAACCTCGATACCTATGCCCAAATCTTCTTGAATGGGAAGCCATTGGCAACAACAGCTAATTTCTTTGTACACCACCAATTTCTGATCGATGTAAAAGACCTCGTCTGCGGTTATAATACGCTCGAAATAAAGATAGAATCTCCGGTTTTGTACCATTCAAAATCAGATCAGTACAAAGCATTCACTTACCCTGCGCCCAACGATGTTGGAGCAACAAAAGTGGCGTCCTTAACACGCAAACCGCAATATCAATTTGGTTGGGACTGGGCGCCGCGTCTCAATACCATCGGCTTCGCGTATCCAATTCAAATTGGTGTTACACCCATTGTGCGCATTGAAAACCTCCACGTAAATACCTTAAGTATTTCTGAGTCCAATGGAGCCAAGATTTCTTTGAACCTCACCCTTCAAAAAGCCGAAGTTAAACTTCTATGCAAGAGCACCTATTTTGCGGATATTGAGATTTCCGAAAAATCTCCGATTGACCTTTCAGAGCCTGCACCTCAAGTTGCATCCTTCAATTTATATGCAGACACACTACTGTCAAACGCACAACTTTGGTGGCCAGTAGGCCAGGGTGCTCAGCATTTGTATCAAGATACCTTGCGATTTTATGACGCCAATGGCAAGCTCCTTTTAGAACATCCTTACACCTTTGGTATTCGAAAAACAGAATTGCTTCAAGAAAAAGATGAGTGGGGCACTTCCTTTGCGTTTCAAATCAATGGGCGCAAGGTTTTTGCCAAAGGCGCCAACGTCATTCCGCCCGGTATGTTTGCTGGTCCTGCGCTAGACAGCGCTTATGTAGCTTTGGTACCGCAAATGCAAGCAGCCAATTTCAATATGGTGCGTATTTGGGGTGGCGGTATGTATGCACCCGACGCATTTATGGAGGCCTGTGACCGCGCCGGAATAATGGTTTGGCACGATTTCATG
>CANHSA010000126.1 GCA_947463345.1 Flavobacteriales bacterium | reverse complement strand
TTATTGGCGAACAGGAAACGTCAATTGGCGCTTTGGTTTGGTCATTGCTAGTACGTTTGTGCTTGGCGCCTTTTTGGGGTCCAAACTGACCTTGCGTTTGCCCGAAGCGTGGGTCAAGCTGATCTTCGGCTTGCTCATGGCGTATGTTTCGATTCAATTAATTTTAGCAGGCTATCAAGGTATCAAACAAGATGAAGTCTAACCCAACACCTAACCAATTGTCTGATATCCTTGCACGCGTTACGGAATGGCGCAGGCATTTGCACATGCACCCAGAGCCTTCTTTTCAAGAGTATGAAACCATGGCTTTTGTGAGTTCAGTACTCAGTGCATACGGCATCACACACCAAACAGGTGTGGCCGGTACAGGAGTAGTAGCCTACATTGCAGCTTCACACCACGACCCACAACAACCTTGCTTGGCCTTGCGTGCCGACCTCGATGCGCTGCCTATACAAGAAGCCAACGAGGTGCCTTATAAAAGTCAGGTGCCCGGCTGGATGCATGCCTGCGGGCACGACGTTCACACTAGTATTTTACTCGGAACTGCCGTTTTGTTGCAACAGCACCGCGAGCAACTGCCAAGACCCATTAAACTTATTTTTCAGCCTGGCGAAGAACAAAATCCAGGTGGAGCTAGCCTCATGATCAAAGCAGGTGTGCTCGAAAACCCCAAAGTGGAAGCTCTGGTTGCCCTGCACGTATATCCAGAAATGGAAGTTGGCAAGGTGGGTTTGCGCCCCGGTTTGTATATGGCTTCCAGCGATGAAATCCATGTTGAAGTCATTGGTGTTGGTGGTCATGGCGCCTTGCCAGCTCGTTTCATTAACCCAATTGACGTCGCAATTACCTGGATGCAAGCGTGTCAGAAACTCGTTGAAGACAACTGCCCTCAAGAGGTGCCACAAGTACTCACGTTTGGCCGTTTTGAAGCACTAGGCAGTACCAACGTGGTGAGCGCAACAGCCACTATTAAAGGCACCTTTCGCACCATGGACGAAACCTGGCGCGCACAAGTGAAAACAATTTTGCACGAACAAGCAGCACAAATTGCTGCGCAGCTTGGGGCTCAAATCAATTTAACGATTGGCGAGGGCTATCCTTTCTTGAAGAATGACCTCGAACTCACCCATCAAGTCAAGCAAATCCTTGAAAAAGAGTTAGGCGCGTCAAATGTGGAGGAGCTCGGTTTGCGCATGACCGCCGAAGATTTTGCATTTTACAGCCAGCATCGCCCGGTGTGTTTCTTCAGATTAGGAACGGGCAACGCCGCAAAAGGACTCACACATGCGGTGCATCATCCGCAATTCGATATCGACGAAGCAGCGCTAGAGATAGGCGTGAAGAGTATGTTTGCAATTGCGCTATCATGAAACAATTTGCAGTTATAGCACTTTTGATGTTATTGTTTGCCTGCAGCAAATACGCCCGCAACGAAAAAAACTTACCAGGCTCTTGGAAAGTGGATGTCGTGCGCATTGAAGACGGCGAAGGTTTTATCTTTTATGACAGCTTGGCAACGGGCAGTTTTGCGATAGATGCCTCACAAATCAAGGGCAACGCATCTTATACGTATTCGTATTTTGGTCTGTATGACGTAACGGATTCTGTGGTGTTCAACCAAAGTGGTTATGACATAAGTGCAGATGGGGAAATACTTCAAATCGCTAGAGATACCGATACCTTACAAGCAAAAATCATTGTGCTCACCAAAAAGCACTTGACTTTTGAGTACTACGATTACTTGCAATATCGCTTGAAGAGATTCAGTTGCACAAGAATTTTATAAAAAACCGAGCTCTAACTTGGCTTCTTCGCTCATCATGTCTTTGTCCCAGGGTGGATCAAAAACAATATTGACTTTAGCGCTCTGGACGCCTTCTACGCTGGCCACTTTGTCTTCTACTTCTTTAGGCAAAGACTCGGCAACGGGGCAGTTGGGCGAGGTGAGGGTCATGTCGATGAAAACATGGTTGTCGGTTTCTACCTTGACCTCATAGATGAGGCCGAGTTCAAAAATATCGACAGGGATTTCGGGGTCGTAGATTGTTTTGAGCATCTCGACGATGCGGTCTTCTAGTTCGTTCATTGGGCAAGACTTTGAAGTGCTTCGGTTTTCATGCGTTTGACCATACTTAAAAGGCCATTGGCTCGGGTAGGTGAGAGGTGTTCGGCGAGCCCAATTTGGGCAATGAAAAATAGATCTGATTTGAGGACGGTTTCTGGGCTTTCGTTGTTGAGCACTTGGATGAGTAGCCCGATGATACCTTTGGTGATGATGGCGTCGGAATCGGCGCTAAATTGCATTTTGCCGTCTTTGATTTCGGTAGCTAACCACACATTAGACTGGCAGCCTTCGATGATGCGGTCTTGGGTTTTGAGCTCAGGGGCGAGGGTGGGTACACTTTTGCCGAGTTCGATGATGTATTCGTATTTGTCCATCCAGTCGTCGTAGATGGCAAATTCGTCGATGATTTCTTGTTGTTTTTCTTGGATGGTCATGCGCCTAAAATTTGCATGCTGCGCTCTAAAGCAGCAACAAATGTGTCTATTTCTTCTTTGGTATTGTAAAATGCAAAAGACGCGCGAACGGTGCCCGGAATTTGGTAGAAATCCATGAGGGGCTGGGTGCAGTGATGGCCGGTGCGCACTGCAATGCCTTGTTTGTCTAAAAGAGTACCGATATCGAACGGGTGCATTTGGTCAATGGTAAACGAAACCACACTGGTTTTGTTCTTGGCTTCGCCGATAATGTTTAGCCCTTCGAAGGTATCCAAAATACCTTGCGCATATTTGGTGAGTTCGAGTTCATGAGCAGCGGCTGCTTGCATGTCGATGCTTTGCAAAAACGAGATGGCACTGCCCAGGCCAATGGCGCCGGCAATGTGTGGGGTTCCGGCTTCAAACTTGAGTGGCAGCGTGTTGTAGGTGCTGCGTTCAAAAGTGACTTTTGAGATCATGTCGCCGCCACCTTGATACGGAGGCATGGTATCGAGTAGAGCTTCTTTGCCATATAAAATACCGATGCCGGTTGGCCCGAAAACTTTATGGCCCGAAAAGGTATAGAAATCGCAGTTGAGGTCTTTGACGTCGATGCTAAGGTGCTGGATACTTTGTGCGCCGTCTAGTAATACTTTGGCGCCGACCTGATGGGCTTTGGCAATGAGCTCTTTGACGGGGTTGATGGTGCCGAGCGTATTGGATATGTGCGTAAGGGCCAATAACTTGGTGCGCTCGCTAAGCATTTGTTCAAAAGCAGCAAGGTCGAGCTCTCCTTTTTTGGAAATGGGAATGACGCGCAACACACAGCCTTTGCGCTCGCATAAAAGTTGCCAAGGTACAATGTTGGAGTGGTGCTCCATGGCTGAAATCAGGATTTCGTCGCCGGGTTTCAGGCGCTCGCCAAAAGAAAATGCCACTAAATTAATGCTGTCGGTAGTGCCTTTGGTGAAGATGATTTCTTCTGGGCCATTGGCGCCGATGTATTTTTGAATGGTACGGCGTGCGGCTTCGTAAGCAGAAGTTGCTTGCTGGCTGAGGTAATGTACCCCGCGGTGAATGTTCGCGTTTTCTAGGGCGTAGTATTGTGCAAGGGTGTCGAGCACCACTTGCGGTTTTTGGGAGGTAGCGCCGTTGTCAAAGTAGATGAGCTGTTTGCCGTAAACTTTTTGGCGGAGCGCAGGAAATTGCGCACGGATGTCTGAAACGGAAAACGGAGAGTGCTCCATACTTTTGAGTTTTTTACAAAAGTACGGAATTTCGCTATTTTGAATGGTTCTAAAGAAGCAAAATTATCAGAAAACTTTTTAGAGCAAGCCTTGCATTTATTTGGCTTTCAAAACCACATACGGAATGAGAATTTCTTCGAGAGAAATACCGCCGTGCTGAAAAGTTTGCCCGTAGTAATTGACAAAATGATTGAAGTTGTTCGGGTACACAAAAAAGTCTTGCTCGCGCGCAAAAACAAACTCTGCAGAAAGCTTTAGTTTAGGTAGTTGCGCTTCTTGCGGGTTCTTGACCACGAATACTTCTTTGGCATCGTAACTGAGCCCGCGCCCCGCTTTGTAGCGCAAGTTAGTGTTGGTATTGCGCTCGCCAACGATACGCACAGGCTTAGTGACTTTAATGGTGCCGTGGTCTGTGGTAATGATGAGCCTTTGCCCGGCTTCGGCAATTTTCTTTAAGATATCGAGTAGCGGAGAGTGTTCGAGCCAGCTGGTGGTAATGGAGCGGTAGGCTGCTTCGTTGTCGGCGAGTTCGCGGATCACTTCCATTTCGGTGCGGGCATGCGAAAGCATATCGACAAAGTTGTAGACGATGAAATTGACGTCGTTGTCTTTCCACTGATGGAACTGATCGGCCAATTTTTTACCTGCCTCGACGTTTGTAATTTTGTTGTAAGACCACTTCACGTTTTTGCCCAAGCGCTTGAGTTGCGCTTCGAGGAAGTCTTTTTCATGCATATTTTTGCCGCCTTCGTCGTCTTCGTTTTTCCAGAGTGTCGGAAAGCGCCTTTCGATTTCTGCCGGAAGCAAGCCTGCAAAAAAAGCGTTGCGCGCGTAGTGGGTAGCGGTAGGAAGGATCGAAAACACGATGTCTTCTTCTTCTTTTTGGAAATAACGCCCTAAAATGCCTTCGATCGTTTTCCATTGGTCGTAGCGCAGGTTATCGATCACCAAAACAGCCAATTTTTCTTTGCCAATGAAAGGCGCAATGCGGTCTTTGATGAGCGTATGGATCATGGTGGGCGCATCGGGGTCGCCGCTGGTCCAGTCGAGGTAGTTGTCTTCGATGAAGTCACAGAAGAGTTTGTTGGCTTCTTTTTTCTGCATTTCGAAGATCTCGCGCATGCCGGTGTCTTCGATGTTGTCTAATTGCAGTTCCCAGAAAACGAGTTTGGCGTAGAGTTCTTTCCATTCGTCGGCGTCTAGGCGGCCCATGAGCTGCATGCCAAGTTGGCGAAACTCTTGTTGGTAGCTCGCGTTGGTTTTTTGGCTAATGAGTTTGCTGTGGTCGAGGTTCTTTTTGATGCTCAGCAAAATCTGGTTCGGATTGACCGGCTTGATGAGGTAATCGGCGATTTTAGAACCGATGGCTTCTTCCATGATGTGCTCTTCTTCGCTTTTGGTGATCATGACAATTGGCACTAACGCCTTTTGCTCCTTGATTTGCGCAAGCGTTTCGAGCCCGCTGAGGCCCGGCATGTTTTCATCGAGAAAGATGATATCAAAATGTTGGCTCAAGGCTTTTTCAATGGCGTCTTGTCCGTTGGTAGCGGTATCTACCTGATAACCTTTCGATTCTAAAAAGAGAACGTGGGGTTTGAGTAATTCGATTTCGTCGTCGGCCCAAAGAATTTTACCTTGCATATGTCGTATTTTTAATAGCTTTGATTGAATTTTTTAAAGTTAGCAACTTGCCAGCGAACACAGCCCCTAATAACAAGAAGAAAATCATAAACGACCCAGTCTATGGTTTTATTTCTTTGCCGCACGAAATTATTTTCGATATCCTCGAGCATCCGTACTTGCAACGCTTGCGCCGCATCCAACAATTGGGCCTGAGCCACCTCGTATATCCAGGTGCCAACCACACCCGCTTCCATCATGTATTGGGCGCCATGCATCTCATGACGCAAGC
>CANHSA010000125.1 GCA_947463345.1 Flavobacteriales bacterium | reverse complement strand
GTGACTTTAAGTTTGTCGGCATCGGGGTGTTGCTCACATGTGAGTACTTCGCCAATGACTACGCCGTTCAGACCTCCTTGAATTTCTTCAAAGGGTTCGAGGCCTTCCACTTCTAAGCCTGTTTGTGTCAGGATCTCGCTGAGTTGTTCAGCGGTGTAGGGAAAATCGAGGTAGGTTTGGAGCCAGTTATAAGATACTTTCATGAGTGGGTATGATATTGACTTCGCGTTCGAGCGTGACGCCAAACTGCGATTGAATCGTTTGAATGATATGGGTAGATAAATCTAAAATTTGCTGGCCTTCACTACCGCCGTAATTGACCAACACCAACGCTTGTTTGGTGTGTACGCCACAAGTACCCTCTCGGTAACCTTTGAGCCCTGCTTTTTCGATGAGCCAACCCGCTGCTAATTTGACTTCGGTGTCCGAAACGACATAATGCGAAATGTCGGGATATTTAGCCTGAATAGGAGCGAAAGTTTCGAGACTGATGACGGGGTTTTTGAAAAAACTGCCCGCATTTCCGAGAACTTTTGGATCTGGTAATTTGGATTGTCTGATGGCAATTACTGCTTCGGAGATGTCGCGGATACTAGGCTTGCTGATTCCTTTAGCCGAGAGTTCTTGCTGAATGGCACCATAACTGGTTTGTAGCTCTGGATTTTTTGCCAACGCAAAAGTGACGTCTAGAATAATGTATTGGTTTTTGAGGGCCCGTTTGAAAACGCTTTCGCGGTAGCCAAATTGGCATTGATCCTTATTAAAAGTATGAATTTCGCCTGAGGCAATATGATACGCACTGAGTTCGTGAAAAACATCTTTGATTTCAACGCCGTAAGCGCCGATGTTTTGCATGGGGCTCGCACCAACCGATCCAGGAATCAGCGAAAGGTTTTCTAAACCCGCCCAATTGTGAGCGATGCAATGCTGCACAAAAGCGTGCCAGTTTTCTCCGGCGCCAGCCTTCACAAATACTTGGTTGTCGTTCTGCGCAAGTAGTTCGATTCCTTTGATTTCGTTGCGCAAAACAAGTCCGTTGAAGTCTTGGGTGAAAAGCATGTTGCTGCCACCGCCAAGAATGAGTAATTCTTCTTGAGGAAAGGTATTCAGCTGATTTTGTAAGTCAATGGTGTTGGAGAAAGCGGCAAAGTATTTGGCTTTGACGTCGATTCCAAAGGTATTGAAGGGCTGTAGGCTATAGTTGTGCTGCATTTCTAGCTCAAAGTTAGAAATAATGTGAAGATGATCATGCTATTGCTTGAAATATCCGGGGTCTTCGGGTTTGATCCAGTAAAACCAATCGTAATAAGCCAAGTGATGGCTTTTGATGAAGCCGAGTTTGCGTTTGGGATAGGAGTCCGGGATGTATATTCTGCCGCCTTTTGTTGTTGGCGGAAGTTGTTCAATGCCAAAAACCGCAAATTGAGGGGCAATGCCATCTTGTAAAAATAGAGGGTCTGCCGCTTTTTCATCGGCGCGTGCACCGTATTGCCAAACTTCTTCGAAGACCGACCAATCTCGGCCTTGGGTATTGGCTGCTTCTGGCGATAAAATAAGTGCTTTTCCGAAGGTGGCTTCTGAGCCCAGAATGTCCATGATGCCCAACATGTAGGCATAGCCCATGCTGTGGCATATAAAATGTATTTTTTTGACGTCGTGTTCAAGGAGGTAGTTACGCAGCGCTATGCCGGCGAGTCTGCCGTTGGCGACGCGTTCTTCAAATCCTGCCTCATTGCTTTTTTTATTGAGTACCCAACGGCTGTTTTTTCGAAACCAGCAAAAACGCGAAAACAAGTAGGAGCGGACCGCTTTTTTAAGCAAACGGTGTGTGGAGGTGGTGATGGGATGATGCGCGTCAAAATAAACAGAGCTCGTGTTGTCAAAGCGTTTTTGAATGCTGTCGTCTAGTTTGTACCAATAGCCTGTAGGGTCTTTGAGGTGTAGTTGGTTGTCTGGACGTTCGTGGTCGTATTTGGGGCCGCGGTAACCATTGATAAAAACAAGGAGGTCTTGGCTCATGACAACTGAATGGATGAAGGAAAAAACTAAAATAAAAATGGCTCTTTTTGCCATAGGGTTATTTGCCGTACTGATAAAAAATACCTCCGGCGAATGCAGTCCAGTAGCAAGCCTTTTGTTGGCAAGATTTTAAACCTGAGTTCACCCAAGTGTTACAAGTAAAAAAGACACTATACCGGCCTTTTGCAGCGTAATAGGCATCGTTGCCGGTAACCACACCTGGCATGGTGGCTTTGATGTATTTAGTGCTGCCATTTTTATGGCGATCTAGTGTTTTTTCAATGTATTTAACGAGTTTGCTGTATTGTTTTGGGGTGAGGTGCAGTCGAATGTTTGGGCGATCGTCGAGCAGTTGTTGGTAGTAGGTGGCGTGTATAGCAGAAGGGCCAAGACCAAACGGAACCGTGAGTGCGGTTTTGAGACTGAGGTCGGCCCAAGTGGGCGTGTTCATGTAGAAGGTTTTGTCGCCCCAGCCGATAGAAATAAGCCTACTGCTGCTGTCTTTGAAGCCGGTGTTGGCCAGCGGGAATTCTTGGCGCCAATCTTTGATGGAGTTACTAACCGGCAAAATGAAGTCGGTGTGTACGCCTGATTTCATCAGGAAAATTTGGATCTTTGCCCCGGCGTTGTTGCGTCCTTTTACAGTAATTCTTGATAGGATGAATGTGCTCAGCACGTAAAGCAAAATAGCGGAACCTAAGATGGTAAAGAAATAACCAGCAAATTTGCGGATGCGTTTGAGCGCATTGCGAACTTTTCTTGTTTGATACCAGTGTAATTTGCGTTTTTTCTCTCTCATATGTGTATAACAAAGTTAAACTTTCTGAGCAATTTGCGACCTGAGTGTTTATTTTTGTAATTCGTAAATATACTGACATGCGCCTACTATTATTAAGTTTGAGCTGCGCAATGAGCACGCTCGTTTTTGCCCAACAACCCGATGCAGCTGCTGCAGCCGCCAGAAAAATGACCGAAGTACTCTACAACGTAGAGCGTTTTTATGTAGATGCGCCCAATGCCAACAAACTTTCAGAAGCAGCTATTGTCGCACTCTTAGAAGAGCTCGATCCGCACTCTACCTATATTCCAAAAGAAGACCTCGACGACGCCCAAATGCAAATCAACGGAAGTTTTGTGGGTATCGGTGTGCGTTTCCAACTCATGAAAGACACTATTAGTGTGGTGGCCACCATCCCGGGCGGCCCCTCCGAAAAACTCGGCATTTTACCTGGCGATCAAATCGTGCAGGTCGATGGTCAGAACGTAGCCGGCATGGGCATCAAAAACGATCAGGTACGTCAAAAACTCATGGGAGACCTCGGCACCAAAGTAAAGGTAACGGTCAACCGAAAAGGCAAACTTCTAGATTTCAACATTACCCGTGACAAAATCCCGGTGTTTTCAGTAGATGCCGCCTACATGATCGACAAAGAAATTGGCTACATCAAGCTCAATAGTTTCTCCAAAACAACCGTTCAAGAAGTACAGAGCGCTTTGTTAAGCCTCAAAGAACAAGGCATGAAAAGCCTAATTTTCGACTTGCAGGGCAACGGCGGTGGTTTGCTAGATGCAGCACACAAACTCGGCGACGAATTCTTGTCAGGCGACAAACTTATTGTCTATTCAGAAGGCCGTGCGCAACCGCGTTATGACCTCAAAGCGGGCAAAAAAGGACTTTTTGAAGAGGGTCAGCTCATTTTACTCACTGACGAATACAGCGCGAGCGCCAGCGAAATTTTATCAGGTGCCATTCAAGATTGGGACCGCGGCCTTGTTGTTGGTCGCCGCACCTATGGCAAAGGCTTGGTGCAACGTCCTATGCCCCTGAGCGATGGCTCGGAAATGCGCCTCACCATTGCGCGCTACTACACGCCAACGGGTCGCCACATTCAAAAACCGTATCAAGACACCGAAACCTATCGCAAAGATTTGAATCAGCGCTACCTCAACGGAGAATTCTTCTTGAAAGATTCCATCAAAATGCCTGATTCCCTCATGTACAAAACCCTCAAAACCAAAAGAACAGTTTATGGCGGCGGTGGTATCATGCCTGACGTTTTTGTAGCGCTAGACACCACCGAAAGCACCACTTATTTTTCTAAACTGATCCAAGGTGGGCATGTCAATAGTTTTGCCTTTAAATACATCAATGCCAACAGAGCAGCGCTGAAATCACAATACCCAGAAATCACTGCTTTCAAAAACAATTTCACTTGTGACAAAACTTTTATGGACGAATTCTTTGCCTACGTTGCACTAGAAGATCCAAAGTTGTTATTTGACGAGAAGGAATACGCTATTAGCGAAAAACTCATTAAGTTGCGCTTGAAAGCCGTTATTGCACAAGACCTCTGGGGCACCAACGAAATGTTCCAAATCTACAACCAAACCAATGAAATTTTGCAGCAGGCCATCCAAGTCTTGCAAAGCAAACAATACAGCAAATACGAACTCGATAAATAAGCAATATGTCAGACGATAAGAAAATCATCTTCTCAATGGTGGGGGTGTCGAAAGTCACTCCGCAAGGCAAACAAATCATTAAAAACATTTACCTCTCGTTCTTTTACGGTGCCAAAATCGGCATCATCGGTCTGAACGGCTCGGGTAAGTCGACCGTCATGAAAATCATTGCGGGCCTCGATAAATCTTTTCAAGGCGACGTCGTTTTTTCTCCTGGCTATTCCGTGGGTTACCTTCCGCAAGAGCCAGAGCTCGATCCTAACAAAACAGTCCGCGACATCGTTTTGGAAGGCGCTCAAGAAATTGTAGACGTGCTCGCCGAATACGAAGAAATCAACAACGCATTTATGGATGAAGACGTCATGTCTGACCCCGACAAAATGGACAAACTTATTGCTCGTCAAGGCGAAGTTCAAGACAAAATTGATGCTTTAGACGCTTGGGAACTCGATACCAAAATTGAGCGCGCCATGGACGCCTTGCGCTGCCCGCCAGACGATCAGCTCATCGGGACACTTTCAGGTGGAGAGCGCCGCAGAGTTGCGCTTTGCCGCTTGCTCTTGCAAAACCCAGATGTTTTGTTGCTAGATGAACCTACCAACCACCTAGATGCAGAATCTATCGATTGGTTAGAGCAGCACCTCCAACAATATAAAGGAACCGTAATTGCCGTTACCCACGACCGCTACTTCCTAGACAACGTTGCCGGCTGGATCCTCGAACTCGACCGCGGCGAAGGCATTCCTTGGAAAGGCAACTACACCTCTTGGCTCGAACAAAAAGGCAAGCGTTTACAAGAAGAAGAAAAAACCGAATCCAAACGCCAAAAAATGCTAGCCCGCGAGCTCGAATGGGTGCGCATGAACCCCAAAGCGCGCCAGGCCAAAAGCAAAGCCCGTTTACAGAACTACGACAAAATGTTGTCTGCCGATGCCCGTGAAAAAGAAGCCAAGCTCGAAATGCCTATTCCAAATGGGCCGCGCTTGGGCAACAACGTCATTGACGCCCTACATGTCGGCAAGGCTTTCGGCGATAAACTCCTCTACGACGACCTCAACTTCAAATTGCCACCTGCTGGTATCGTGGGTATCATCGGGCCAAACGGCGCCGGCAAGACCACCATTTTCAAAATGATCATGTCAGAACTTTCGCCCGACAACGG
>CANHSA010000124.1 GCA_947463345.1 Flavobacteriales bacterium | reverse complement strand
TTTATCCGAACTTGATCACGAAGAAGTTTTTCGTTCCTGAAGAAGATAATTTTATCACTTTAAAGATTTCTGCTGCTGCATTGCGCACCATCAACAAAAAAGGAATCTCTGCTTGCTTGAAAGAAGCACGCCAAAAAGGATTTTTGAAATAACCTGTTGGGAAACAGAATAAACATTTAGAAAATGGCTAAGAAGAGTAAAGGCAACCGCATCCAAGTAATTCTCGAGTGCACAGAGCACAAAGAATCTGGTATGGCTGGTACATCACGCTATATCACCACTAAGAACCGTAAAAATACGCCAGACCGTATGGAGATTAAAAAATACAATCCCATCCTTAAGCGTATGACTGTCCATAAAGAAATTAAATAAGTAAGTCATGGCAAAGAAAGTAGTTGCATCCCTACAGAAAGGTGGAGGTAAAGAACATACAAAGGTGATCAAAATGGTCAAGTCTGAAAAGTCTGGCTCTTACACCTTCAAAGAAGAAATCGTACACAACGACAAAGTTAAAGAGTGGTTTACCAAAGGCTAAACTGTTGTGCATTCCCTTTTAAAGCTTCCAAGTTGGGAGCTTTTTTTTTACCTTAGCAAATGGGCATATTTGATTTTTTTTCGAAATCTAAAAAAGAAACCCTCGATCCGGTTCAAAAAGAAACCCTCGATCAAGGTCTAGAGAAAACCAAACAAACCTTTTTCTCTAAAATCACGCGCCTGCTCGTGGGCAAAAGCCGCGTAGATCAAGGCGTCCTCGACGACCTCGAAGAACTCCTCATTACCGCCGATGTCGGCGTCGAGACTACCCTCAAAATCATCGAGCGCATCGAAAACCGCGTGTCCAAAGACCGCGTCATCAACTCCGAAGAACTCAACCAAATTCTCCGAGATGAAATCATCGGCTTACTCGAAGAAAATGCTGCCAACTTTGAAGGCAAACTCAAAGTGGACAAGCCAACCGATGGCAACCCTTATGTCCTCATGGTTGTGGGCGTCAACGGCGTGGGCAAAACCACCACTATTGGCAAACTCGCTTACCAAATGAAACAAGCCGGCCTCAAAGTAGTTTTGGGTGCCTCCGACACCTTTAGAGCAGCTGCCGTAGACCAACTCATCATTTGGGCCGACCGCGTTGGCGTTCCTATCGTTCAACAAGGCATGGGTGCCGACCCAGCAAGTGTAGCTTTTGACGCATTGCAATCGGCCAAGGCACAAGGTGCCGATGTCGTGATCATCGATACCGCTGGGCGCTTGCACAACAAAGTCAACCTCATGCAAGAGCTCTCCAAGATCAAGCGCGTGATGGATAAAGTAGTGCCGAATGCCCCTCACGAAATTTTGTTGGTGCTAGATGGTTCAACCGGGCAAAACGCCTACGAACAAGCCAAGCAATTTGCACAAGCCACAGACATCAATGCTTTAGCAGTTACCAAATTAGACGGCACGGCAAAAGGTGGAGTGGTCATTGGCATCTCTGACCAAATGAAAATTCCGGTGAAGTATATTGGCGTTGGCGAAAAGATGCAAGACCTCCAGCTTTTTGACCGCAAGGCCTTTGTAGAATCTCTCTTCAAGTAATTAAATCAACTGCTGCGCCACGTAAGTAGCGTATTGGCCATTGAGTGCCATGAGTTCGTCGTGCTTGCCTTGCTCCATGATCTGACCATCTTGCAAGACCAATATTTGATCTGCCTGCCGAATGGTAGACAAACGGTGCGCAATCACGATTGATGTGCGGCCTTTCATCAAGACATCTAGCGCTTCTTGCACCAGGCGTTCAGAAGTTGAATCGAGCGCGGAAGTCGCTTCATCGAGAATCAAAATCGAAGGATTTTTTAAAATTGCGCGCGCAATGGCAATGCGTTGTTTTTGGCCGCCTGACAACTGAATGCCGCGGTCCCCGACTTCCGTAGCTAACTGCTCAGGGAAAGTAGAAATGAATTCCCAGGCGTTGGCTTTTTGTGCAGCTTCCATAACTTCAGCGTCGGTGGCATCTGGGCGTCCAAAACGGATGTTTTCTAAGATGCTGCCCGAAAACAACAAGACTTCTTGCGGTACAATCGCCATGTGCTGGCGCAAAGCGTGTAAATCGAGGTCGGATGCCTTTTGGTCGCCAAAATAGATGTGTCCTGAGGTAGGCTTATAGAATTGCAAGATCAAATTGGCAATTGTCGATTTACCAGAACCACTTTGCCCCACTAAGGCTAGGGTTTGATTAGGCTCTACTTTGAAGTCAATTCCTTTTAAAACGTTGATATCAGGTCGTTGGGGGTAGTGAAAGATGAGGTTTTCGAAACGTAGCGATCCATTTATTTCAATAGATTGATCCACTTTCGTTGTCAAATTTTCACCTTCTTCTTGGAGTAAATCAAGAAGGTTTTCGGTGGCGCCGACTGCTTTTTGGACGCTGGCGTATAAGTCTGGTAAAGAACCAATAGAGGCGCCCATCATGATGGTGAACAACACAAACTGATAAAAGCCTTCAGATGCCAACTCAGGATTGGGGCCTTGGGTCATGAGAAGGCCCTTCCAAACTATAAATACGATGGCGCCGAACAAGCAAAAGATGATAAACGACACAAACAACCCGCGCCAAATTCCGCTTCTGACGTTGAGGTCGCGGGTTTGTTGGGTGCTCTTTTTGTATTTACCCAACAAAAACCATTCGTTGGTAAAGGCTTTTACATTGGCAATGCCGGTTAGCGCCTCTTCTAAGACCGAATTAGAGGTGGCGATGTAATCTTGCGCTTCTTTACTGAGTTTGCGAATGTAGCGGCCAAAAAACACAGCGACAATAGCCATGACTGGAACCGTTGCCAGCATGATCAGGGAGAGTTTCCATGAAATAAAAAACAAAAAGGCAATGCCGCCAAAAACAATGATGATTTGTCTGAAGAATTCGGCAATAGTGGTGCGGAGTACTTCTTGAATTTGGGTGATGTCCGATGCCACTCTTGAAGTGAGCTCCCCTACCTTTTGACGGTTGAAAAAGTCCATGGGCATGTAGACCAACTTCGAAAAGGCATCGTTGCGCATGTCGCGCAGGGCGTTTTCGGTGACGTTATTAAACAGCACAACCCTCACAAAAGAAAACACACTTTGAAAAAAGAACAGTATGAAGAGCGCAAATGCAATCTGGTTGACGTTTGAGAGATCGATTAAGCGAATGGCTTGCTCCGGATTAGAAGTTGTATTGGAGCTACCGAGTAACTTACCCATGAGGTAAGGAAAGACCAAACCCGCAGAGGTACTGAGCACCAAAAAGATCCAACCAATAAAATAAGTGCCCGCATAAGGCTTCAGGTAACGCAGGAAACGCGCAGCCTTGCGCCAGCTGTCTTTGGTTAATTTTACTTTGGGTTCTTTTGTTTTTTTGGGTCTCATCATGGCTATGGCGCTTTGCTCTACAAATTTAACGTGCTTTCTTGGGGCAATGGCTTTTTTTCACGATTTTTGTCGAAAGAATTTGAAATTCTAAAAAATTAACTATCTTTGCATTCCCAAAAACATTACAAATAACGACACGACATGAAAAGAACGTTTCAACCATCGGTAAGAAAAAGAAGAAACAAACATGGCTTCCGTAGCCGTATGGCCACAAAAAACGGTCGTCGTGTATTGGCTGCGCGTCGTCGCAAAGGCCGTAAAAAATTAACTGTATCTGACGAAGGAATGCACAAGCGTTAAGCCGTTAGTATCACCCATACTTCAAAGCTCCGTCCTTTTGGTCGGGGCTTTTTTTGTGCCTCATTTATAATGCCAAAAAAAGGGCCGCTATTGCGGCCCTAGGTTCTTTCCAAAATTGTTGACTGATGGAAAGGAGGAACTATGCAGGCACTTGAGGCGCCGCAGCTAAAATGCTGGCGTCGGTCTCGGCTGCAAACTTATCAAAGTTTTTGACAAACTTAGCGGCTAAGCTCGCTGCTGTTTGATCGTAAGCTTCTTTGTCGGCCCAGGTGTTGCGCGGGTTGAGTAATTCTGTGGGTACGCCTTCGCAAGTACTAGGAAATGCCAACTCAAAGAAAGGCATGTTTTCGTAGGCGACGTCCTTGAGTTTTCCGGTAAGCGCTGCGGTAATCATGGCGCGTGTGTAGGACAACTTCATTCTTGAACCTACGCCGTAAGAACCGCCAGACCACCCTGTATTGATGAGCCAAACATTGATGTCTGTGCCTTCTAATTTGTCGCCGAGTAACTTTGCGTATTTAGCAGGGTGTAAAGGCAAGAAAGCCGCACCAAAACCAGCTGAGAAAGTAGTGGTAGGTTCTGTGATACCCACTTCTGTTCCGGCTACCTTTGCGGTGTAACCAGACATAAAGTGGTACATCGCTTGGGCTTTGCTAAGTTTGGAGATTGGAGGCAAGACACCAAACGCATCGGCCGTTAAAAAGAAAATATTTTTTGGTGCTGAGCCGATAGAAGGCACAGCAATGTTGTCAATGTGGTGTATTGGGTAAGATACACGGGTGTTTTCGGTAATGCTTCCGTCTGTATAATCTGGGGCCGAAGATTCTTGCGGAAACCCGACGTTTTCTAATAAAGCGCCAAAGCGAATGGCGTCGTAGATTTGTGGTTCTTTCTCGCGGGATAAGTCGATGGTTTTGGCATAGCAACCGCCTTCAAAGTTGAAAACGCTGTTGGCGCTCCAGCCGTGTTCGTCGTCGCCAATTAAGCGGCGGTTCGGATCCGAAGAAAGTGTTGTTTTACCGGTTCCGGACAAACCAAAGAAAATGGCGGTGTCGCCGTCTTGGCCAATATTGGCAGAACAATGCATCGACAACACATTCTTTTCGTGAGGTAAAATAAAATTCAGTGCAGAGAAAATGCCTTTTTTGATTTCTCCGGTGTAGCCGGTGCCACCAATAAGGATCATTTTTTTAGTAAAGTTGAGAATAGCGAAGTTCGACTGACGCGTACCATCAAGAGCAGGATCAGCTAAAAAACTAGGTGCACATACGATATGCCATTCAGGTAGGAAGTCTTCGATTTCGTTGGCTTCTAAGCGCAAAAACATGTTGTGCGCAAAAAGGCTAGACCACGGTAATTCGGCAACTACGCGGATGTTCATGCGGTACGCTTCATCAGCACATGCATAGACATCTCTTACATAGAGGTCTTGCTCGGCTAAATGCGCTTTCATGCGCTCGTACAACGCGTCAAACTTGGCAGGCTCAAAACCAATATTGACATCGCCCCACCAAACAGCATCTTCTGTATTGGCATCGCGGACAATAAAGCGGTCTTTGGGTGAACGGCCAGTAAATTCGCCCGTTTCAATGGCAAGAGCTCCGGTATCGGTCAGCATGCCTTCACCTAAGATAATGCAGTCCTCGATGAGTTCTGCTGGGGTTAGGTTCCAGAATTGGTCGCCCGATTCAGACAAACCAATACTTGCGGCGAGGTCGGCATTTTTTCCGAATTTTCCGTGTAATTCCATTTTACAGTTTTAAGAGTTTGACAGGGCAAAATTACGATGCTTTACACACCAAAACCATCATTTACATTAGGTTTTTGTAAACACAAGATGTTGTTAAATGTGTAGAACTTAATTTGTGTTTTTCGAGAAAAAATGTTATCTTAAAGTAAGTGTCAGAACTACACTTTGTGTTTTGAAAAGCGCCGAATTATCGCTAGTTTTGATCTAAATGAAACGCATGCGCCTGTTCTCCTCTATACTTGTTGTATCTCTACTCGGTTTTACCTTAGTGAAGTTCTACCCTAGTGAAAAAACGACAGAAAGTAGCTCTAAATTCAAATATGAACTTCCTACCAAATGGATTGGCGCGGCTTTTTCCGATTTGAACAACCAACA
>CANHSA010000123.1 GCA_947463345.1 Flavobacteriales bacterium | reverse complement strand
TATCGCCATTTTGGTACTTTTTACAAAAAGCGTACTGCGGCTAAGCACCAACCCTTTAAGTACCACGGCCTCATCATTTGGGACTACTTCGGCAAAGGCATTCGCCACTTCAGTGCCCTCAACAAACGCAAATTTCATTCATGACAAAATTCAATTTTGGGTTCCTTGCCCTTCTTCTTTCTCTCCATTGCCTAGCTCAGGTTCCTGACCTTCAAAAAGCTAGCGACAAAGCCCAACAAAAATTTGGAGCTTCCCGAGAAATACCCAAACAAAAAGAAGTCTTCTTGCCTGCCATGCTCGTCAATCCGCTGATCGGAACAGGTGGACACGGACATACTTTCCCTGGAGTATGTGCACCATTTGGCATGATGCAGCTTAGCCCCGATACCCGCTACGACGGCTGGGATGGCTGTGGTGGCTACCATTATTCAGATTCGCTCATTTACGGCTTTAGCCACACGCACTTAAGCGGTACAGGCGTTCCGGACTACAGCGACTTATTGATTGTTCCGCAAAGCGGTGAAGCCAAATGGAAAGGCAAATTCGAAGACCCCAATGGTTATGGCGCTACATTTAGCCATAAAGACGAAGTAGCCAGACTCGGGTTCTATGAAGTGTTGCTTGCAGATGAAAACATCCGCGTCAATTTGTCGACCACCGAAAGAGCCGGCATACATCAGTACACTTTTTTGAATGCTACGGAAAAAAAATACATCCTCCTCGACCTCAATTACCGCGACAAACTCACCAAAGGTGAAATCAATGTTATAGACAAGCAAAATATCAATGGCTACCGCATATCTGAGGCCTGGGCCAATCAACAACACTTCTACTTTCATTTAACAACATCCATTCCCTACAGCAATTACCAATTGATTGATCAAAACGGAACCCTTAAACTTTTACTTGAATTCCCGATAGACACCAAAGAGTTATCGATCAAAGTAGGGATGTCACATGTCGATGTCAATGGCGCTTTGAGCAACCTAAATGCCGAAATTCCGCATTTTTCTATAGCTCAGGTCTATAATGAAAACCTTCAAAAGTGGAACCAAGAGTTTCAGAAAATCAGTTTGAATGCGGACCGCGAAACGAGCACTATTTTTTACACTGCGTTGTACCACAGCATGGTAGCACCCAACCTGATGAGCGACATCGATGGTCGCTACCGCGGACGCGATCAACAAATTCACCAACTCGACAACTTAAAGGACAAACAATATACCGTCTTTTCGCTTTGGGATACCTACCGCGCCAACCATCCGCTTTTCACGATTATTGACCAAAAACGCACTGGCGCTTACATCCGCACTTTTTTACGTCAGTACGAAGAAGGTGGCGACCTACCTGTTTGGGAACTTGCCGCTTGCGAAACCGAATGCATGATCGGCTACCACAGCGTAAGTGTCATTTCAGACGCCTATATGAAAGGCATTCGAGATTTCGATGCCACCAAAGCGCTTAAAGCAATGGTGAGCACCGCCAAAGCCAATGAATTTGGCAAGTTGGCTTATGCCAAAAATGGCCTGATCAGCTCAGCCGACGAGCCAGAATCGGTGTCGCGCACTCTGGAGTACGCCTACGACGATTTCTGTATTTCCACCATGGCTGGCGCACTCGGCAATAAAGCTATCGCGCTTGAATTTGAGCAGCGCAGCACCAATTTCGTCAACCTCTTTGACCCCAATACCAAATTCATGCGCGCTCGCCGCGGCGCACAGTGGTATGGCCCCTTTGAGCCTTCAGAAGTCAATTTCAATTACACAGAAGCCAACTCTTGGCAATACTCACTTTATGCGCCACATCAGATAGAACTGCTGACTACCCTACTCGGTGGCCCCGATTCATTGGAAACTTGGCTCGATCGCCTCTTTACCACCGACATGAAACTCAGCGGCCGCGAACAAGCCGACATCACGGGCCTTATCGGCCAATATGCACACGGCAACGAGCCTTCGCATCACATGGCCTATTTGTACAATTTCACCAATGCGCCGCACAAAACCCAACTTTATGTCGACCGCATTCTGAGTGAAATGTACCACAACGCCCCAGACGGCCTTTCTGGCAACGAAGATTGCGGCCAAATGAGCGCCTGGTATGTACTGAGCACCCTAGGATTATACCCAATAGCGCCAGGCAAACCAGTGTATCAAATTGGGCGCCCACTCATGAACAGCGCCACTATCAAATTAGAAAATGGCAAAATCATACATATCAATTGCCATGAGCAATCAAAAGAGAACAAATACATCAAAAATGTCTCATGGAATGGCCAAAACCTCGAGAAAATGGAAATCAGCCATGAGCAGCTCATGCAGGGAGGCATCCTTACTTTTGTAATGGGTCCGGAGCCCAAAACGCAAACTATCGCGCAAATACCATTGATCAACAAAGTGCCCGCCTTTTTTGCACCGGTGCCCTTTATCAAAACAGAACAGCGCGTATTTAACGATTCTCTATTGATAGAAATTGATGTTGTTCGCATTTCAGCCATGCAAAAGCAAATTGAAACAACCTTGTATTATCAAATCGATGGTCAAAAATGGCAACGATACCAGCAGCCTTTTTACATTCGCTCCAATACAAATATTTCTATCAAAGCAGGATACAAGGATCTACTTGTTAAAAAGCAAGGATTGAATTACTGGAGTGCTGAGGTGTCTTCTACGTTTATTAAAAAAGACCCGAACGTCCAACTGCAATTGAAAAGCACCTATTCGAATCAGTATACCGCTTCTGGTAAAGATGCACTTATTGACGGACTAATTGGGGGCAACGAATTTAGAACAGGCGATTATCAAGGATACTACAATCAAGATGTCGTGGCCATTATCGAATTCGCAGAGAGCAGAACAATCGATGAGGTTGGCGTTTCTTTTATTAGAGATCAAAAAGCATGGATCTTTGCGCCGAGCAAAATTACCATCGAAGCGAGCTTGAACGGGACAGACTTTTTTGTGCTTACCCAGAAAGACTTACCAAAGGCCACATCTACAGACAAAAATCCGTTTAAAGATGAAGTTTTAATTGAATTAGAACACGATAAACAATTAAAATACAAATTCTTACGCTATACAGTATCAAACCCAGGTCTACTCCCTTCTTGGCACTTAGGTGCGGGTAACCCTACTTGGTTGTTTATAGACGAGCTCTTGTATAAATAAGCGCCTAGCAAGAAAAAAAACAGATTTAAACCAAAGGAATACGGCCTTTAACGATGCCGTAGGTTTGATCTATGGCGCCAAACTTTCTGTAAAAAGCGGCAATGCTTTCTTGGTTAGAACCAATAAAATCTAGTGTTTGAAAGTTAAGGCTGAATTTTTCTAAAACGGCATCTATTAAAAATGCCAAAGCACCTACTTTTTTACCGTCGTTGTTGAGTGTCCCTTTCATGAAATACAACTGGTCTTGCCACTTGAAAAACAGTCCTGCCGCTACTAATTGCTCTTGATCAAACGCGCCAAAGCAATACGCAGTCTCCTTTGTTTGAGCTAGCGCAACTAATTTTTCCAAACGCTCCCATGCTGCAGCATTTAAATTCCCGAGATTCTCTCCTTTTTGCGCGATAAAAAAAGTCTGAAATGAGGCGTAAGACACTTCGGCCATTCTCAATTCTTTTGCTTTTTTTAAACTGCGTTTGATATTTTCAGCATATCCTTGACGAAGCTCATTGATGGGTTTACCTAATTGAAGCACTTGAAACTTACCCTTAGCTAAAGGAAATTGAAGGTCTTTTGACAGCGTCATATTTAAATGCAAGAAGTTGCTCTTCTTCAAAAAAGCAAGCAAAGCAGCTAAATCTTCTTTACAATTGCTCCCTATGATATCCAATGATCGGATAAAGAGCGGTTGTAAATAGGCACTGAGCCCCCATTTTTTCTGTACGGGGATTCTGAAGAGAATGCGCTCATCTTGATTTAATATATATTGCCATTGAAGGTGCAAGCAATCTTGAACCCAAACCTGCGCAAAAAAACCAAAACGAGGATCCGAAGCAACTATTTGCTCGTATTGTCGTCTAAGGTCAGGATGTTCAGCAAGCATGCGCATTTGTCACGAAGTTAAGTAAAGCAAAAGAGCAAGCAAGTAATCGTGTAACTTTTTTGCGTATTTTCGTTGAACGCAAACACAAATTAATTATTTCGATATACCATGAAAAAATTCCTTCACGTCGCCTTTGGTTTATTGGTAAGTGCAACCGCAATGGCCCAACAACCTGCTCAAAAAGAACAAGAATTCAAAACTCCTGAAGAGCGCGCTAAGTTCCAGACCGAAAAAATGGCCAGCGAGCTCCAACTTACTGCCGCACAAAAAGAGCAAGTTTACACCATCAATTTAGGTATCGCTCAAAAAAACGAAGGCATTCGCACCAGCACTTTTTCTGATGAAGAAAAGCGCAGCATCATTAAATCTAACCGCGAAGCACAAATCGAAATGCTCAAAAATGTACTCACTGCTGCTCAGTTTGAAAAAATGAAAGCAGAAATGAAAGAACAGCACACGCAAGGTGGAAAGGTTCACAACGAAAAACATTGATCTACTCTCAATACAAAAAAAGGCTCCATTTGGAGCCTTTTTTTTTGCACAAAGTTTTTCACTTTAAAAAAGCGGAAAGTATTTTTAGGATTTAATGAACTTGAAGGATTGCGCAACACCTGCACTTTGAATCTCAATCAAATAGAGCCCACTCGCCCAAGCGCTTGCATCGAGTTGGTATTTCCCGGCATTGATTTGCAGGGTTTGCAATAGTTGACCATTGAGGTTGCGCACATTGATTTGCGCCTGCTCCTCATGGCTTTCTATATGCAGTACATCTAAAAACGGGTTTGGATAAACTTGTACTTGGAGTGCTGCAATTTCCTGCACACCAATATTACAATTGTTATTAGCTAAGGGCGTTGGAATGATGGTAGCGAAATCGAGACCTGCGTCTGGGCAGCGTGCGTAGGAAATATTGGCAATTTGTGGACCAAATGCTACCTGATCATGAACATTGAAGCCGTGAGACAAATACACATACTCGCCGCCTGCGCTGAGTTTGAAATTGGCATGTAAACCAACTTGGCTCACATCGTTATCGGCCCAAACGAGCAAATAACCGTTGGCTGGAATACTTGTGCCGGCAGGAAATGCCCAAGCCATGAGGTTGAGCGGATCGTCAGAAAGGTAAAAACCAGCTAAATCGATAGGCGTATTCGTAGTATTGACGAGTTCGATCCAATCTTCGTCTTCGCCATTTAAGTCAAAAAGCAAAGAGTCGTTTGAAGCCAATACTTCATTGATCAGTAAAGAACCCACTGCCGGCGCAGGAAAAGTAACAGCAAGGGTATGAAATTCATGTTCGGCCCGCGCTGGTGAAAACAAGCCCGCATTAGCGTTTTCTGCATAGATGTAGTATTCAAAGGTGAGGCCGTCAACTGGCACGGCGATGCCATAAATGTGATCTCCAGCAGCGCCGTCGTTATGGGCACCGTCGTCGTACATTTGAACGCGATTGAATTTCAGTTGATGGTTGCCACGGTAACCTAAATAAACTGTTGTTTCATTGGCGCAAGTTGTATTGATGGTGACTGTAGAACCGTAGATTAAAGGTGTTGAACTAGCGCCATAAGCATTGATGGAAGGCGCTTGTAATAAATAGGCTGCATTGGTGCTGAAAAACTGTGCGCGGGCATCCATTAGTGCTTTGATGCCTGGAATGCTACCTCCTCCGCCCGGACCGCCACCAGTTACGGCAGTAGTGAGGCCATTTAAAAACTGACTGTAGGTATAAAATTTATAAGGATCGGCTTGAATAGAGGAGTCAGCGAGGGTCATGAGGCTTTGCGCCCATGTTTCGTATTGGCCACTGGCAAACATTTCTTGCACCATGGTGCGGACGTGTGCCATGTACAT
>CANHSA010000122.1 GCA_947463345.1 Flavobacteriales bacterium | reverse complement strand
CAATGGAACGAAGCTAAATTTGAACGCAGCAGCAAGCTCAAGCCTATGTTCTTCTCGAGTGTCCTGATGCAGGAAAGCATGCGCAATATGGCTTCTTACGAAATGGAATTCAACAAGATGGCCAAGAAAAAGAACAAAAAAACAATGGGGCTTGAAACCATCGATTTTCAACTTGGTTTGTTCGATCAGCTTCCGATGCAAACACAAGTAGACATGCTCAAAAAAGATTACAACAGCGATCTCAAAAGCTTTGACACACTCCTGGCCTGCTACCTTCAAGAAGACCTTGAAAAACTGAACATACTCATGAATTCCGAAACAGCAGCCTATCCCGAATTCAACGAACTTCTTTTGATCAATAGAAACAAAAGTTGGATTGCGCCGATGGGCACTCAAATGCGCAAAGAAAGTACCTTTTTTGCTGTTGGTGCTGGCCATTTAGGTGGTCCGGAAGGCGTTGTTGCGTTATTGCGCAGCGCAGGCTATACGGTAACTGCCATCAAACAAAACTAAGATGAACCTACAAGAACAATTTCAGCAAATCATCGAATTTAGACGCAGTAACCGCAAGTTTGATCCCGAAGTTAAGGTCCCTGGCGAAGTCATAGAACGCAGTTTGCAACGCGCTATTCTTTCGCCAAACTCGAGCAACATGCAGCTTTGGGAGTTCCATTGGGTTTCTTCCTCAGCTGAAAAAGCACAAGTGGCCGAGTTGTGTCTAGGGCAATCGGCAGCGCGCAGCGCGCAAGAATTAGTGGTGTTTGTGACGCGCCCTGACAAATGGAAGCAGCGCAAAGACTGGCATTTGGCCCAGGTACAAAAAGAAATCAATGGCGAGCCAACAAAGGCTCAAAAAATGATGCTGCAGTACTACGGAAAGGTCATGCCGTTGTTGTATGCAGCCGATCCATTTAGAATTCTAGCTGGCCTGCGCTTGACCGTTAGCTTTTTTGGCGGCTTATTCAAGCCTTTCTACCGTACGGGCGGCGCTTCTGCGGTAAGGGTGGTTACCCATAAGTCTTGTGGCTTAGCTGCGCAAACTTTCATGCTTTCTATTGCGGCCGAAGGTTTTCATAGTTGCCCACTCGAAGGCTTCGACGAAAAACGCTTAAAGCGCCATTTAAAATTGCCGCGCCGCGCAGAAATCAATATGGTTATTGCGGTGGGCTTGGGCACCGAACCTGGCATTTGGGGTGAACGCGTTCGCGTGCCTTACCAAGAAGTTGTGGTCAAGCATTGATCTTACTCCGCTTTAGGATCTGCTTTCTTTTTAGTCGGCTTCGCTTTGTCGATGCTTAGTTTCAGTACGTCTTGTCCGGTTTCAAAATCGAGCACAATGGTGTCGCCTTCTTGCAAGTTAGAGTTGATGATTTCTTCAGCAAGTGGGTCTTCGATGTATTTTTGAATGGCTCTTTTGAGCGGACGCGCACCGAATTTTTCGTCGTAGCCTCTTTCGGCAATGAAATCTTTGGCAGCAGAAGTGCAGCTCACGTGGTAACCTAGATTGCCGATGCGCTCGAGGAGTTTTTCGAGTTCGATGTCAATGATGAGGTGGATGTCTTCGCGCTTCAATGACTTGAACATGATCATGTCGTCTACGCGGTTCAGGAATTCGGGAGAAAACGCTTTGCGCAAGGCATTTTGAACCACGGAAAGTGCATTTTGTTCTTGGGCCTCTTGCTGTGCTTTAGTACCAAAGCCCATTCCGGTTCCGAAGTCGGCGAGCTGGCGCGCACCAATATTGGAGGTCATGATGAGAATGGTGTTCTTGAAGTCGATTTTGCGCCCTAAACCATCGGTCATGTGGCCGTCGTCGAGTACTTGCAACAACAAATTGAAGACATCGGGATGCGCCTTTTCGATTTCGTCGAGTAAGACAATTGCATAAGGCTTGCGGCGTACTTTTTCGGTGAGTTGCCCACCTTCTTCGTAGCCGACGTATCCTGGAGGGGCGCCTACTAGGCGAGAAATCGAGAATTTCTCCATGTATTCGGACATGTCTACGCGGATGAGTGCGTCGTCGGAATCAAAGAGGTTTTTGGCGAGTATTTTGGCGAGTTGGGTTTTACCCACACCTGTTGGGCCTAAGAAAAAGAATGAACCAATTGGTTTGTTAGGATCTTTTAGGCCGGCGCGGTTGCGCTGAATGGCGCGCACCACTTTTGCTACGGCTTCGTCTTGACCGATTACCTTTCCGCGGATTTGCTCGGCCATTTTGACAAGCTTGCCGAGTTCAGACTCGGAAATTTTGGTGACCGGCACACCGCTCATCATGGAAACAACCTCAGCGACGTTTTCTTCAGTGACCACCACGCGGTTGTTTTTAGCTTCTTCTTCCCATTTGGTTTTAGCTGCTTCGAGGTCTTCTTGCAACTTGCGTTCGGCATCGCGGAGTTCGGCGGCCTTTTCGTATTGTTGCGAGCGAATAACTTCTGCTTTTTGACCTTTCAAGCCTTCGATTAGCCCTTCGATATCGGTGATTTCTTTAGGTACATGTAAATTGGTAATATGTACCCTTGAACCAACCTCATCTAGTGCGTCGATTGCTTTGTCTGGCAAGTGGCGGTCGGTGATGTAGCGTTCGGTCAGACGCACACAGGCTGCAATGGCTTCGTCGGTGTAGCGCACGCTGTGGTGATCTTCGTAGCGCTCCTTGATGTTGTTAAGGATTTGAATGGTTTCGTCTACGGAAGTAGGCTCGATGATGACTTTTTGAAAACGACGCTCCAAAGCACCGTCTTTTTCGATGTACTGGCGGTATTCATCGAGGGTGGTGGCGCCAATTGCTTGCATTTCGCCTCTAGCGAGTGCTGGCTTGAACATATTGGAAGCATCTAGCGAACCGCTTGCGCCTCCCGCACCAATAATGGTGTGGATTTCATCGATGAATAGAATGATGTCTGGGTTCTTTTCGATTTCTTGCATGACGGCTTTCATGCGCTCTTCGAACTGACCTCTGTATTTGGTGCCAGCAACTAAAGAAGCTAAGTCTAGCGAAACGATGCGTTTGTTGAAAAGAATGCGCGAGACTTTGCGCTGCACAATGCGCAAGGCCAAGCCTTCGGCAATAGCAGACTTTCCTACACCTGGCTCACCAATTAAAATGGGATTGTTCTTCTTGCGGCGCGACAAAATTTGACTCACGCGTTCGATTTCTTTTTCGCGGCCCACAATAGGGTCGAGACGGCCGAGCTCGGCCATTTTGGTAAGGTCGCGTCCGAAGTTGTCGAGGACCGGTGTTTTGGATTTAGGATCTGCGCTTTTGCGCTGCGCTTGACCGAAGTTTTCTTCACCTTCTTCTTGGCCTGAACCCGGAAATTCGGCGCGTGGTTGTTGTTTGTCTTGTAACATAAGTTCGTATTCTTCTCTGGCATTGGCGTACATGACACCGTATTTATTGAGTACTTGGCACGCGACAGCGTCTTCGTAGCGCAAGATGGTCAGTAAAAGGTGTTCTGTGCCGATGATGTTTTGTTTGAATTCTTTGGCTTCTAGGTAAGATTGCTTGATGATGTTTTCAGCTTGTTTCAATAACGGAACATTGTGATTAACGAGCTCGCGGACGGCACTTTTGGCAAGGATTTTCTCGATTTCGTCTTTGAGCTGCACTAAATCGATGTTGAATTCTTTGAGGATGCGAATAGCCGTGCCTTCGTTGAGGCGAATGAGACCCAATAACAAATGCTCTGCACCGAGAAACTCATTGGACAAGCGCACAGCTTCATCTCGGCTGTAGTTGATCATGTCTTTGACGCGTGGAGAAAATTTGGCTTCCATTATTTACGATTGCTTGTTACAAATATAACTTTTATCTCTGCATGACGTCCGGTTTTATTCACAATTTATCGACGCATTTTGTTAGTAAAAAATAGTAAATACAAGCCGCAGGGGGCTTCATTTTATTAATTTTGAGACGCTAATTAATTTAACGCATAGACTAACTCAAAAATATGGCTGAAGGCGAAAAAATCATTCAGATCAACATCGAAGATGAAATGAAATCTGCATACATCGATTATTCGATGTCTGTCATTGTCTCACGTGCACTCCCCGATGTACGCGACGGCTTTAAACCCGTACACCGCAGGGTACTTTACGGCATGCAAGATCTCGGCGTATTCTCCAATCGTCCTCACAAGAAATCTGCAAGAATTGTCGGTGAAGTACTAGGTAAGTATCACCCACACGGCGATAGCTCTGTCTACGACACCATGGTGCGTATGGCCCAGCCTTGGTCTTTGCGTTATCCACTTGTGGACGGACAGGGTAACTTTGGTTCGGTAGATGGCGACAGCCCTGCTGCTATGCGTTACACCGAAGCACGTTTGCGCAAAATTGCCGAAGAAATGCTCGACGACCTCGAGAAAGAAACCGTCGATTTCCGACCTAACTTCGATGACTCCCTTCAAGAGCCAAGCGTTTTACCAACCAAAATCCCTAACCTATTGGTGAACGGAGCTGCTGGTATTGCCGTAGGTATGGCCACCAACATGGCGCCTCACAACCTAACAGAAGTTGTTGACGGCACCATTGCCTACATCGAAAACCGCGACATCACCCCTGAAGAATTACTCAACTATATTAAAGCGCCAGATTTCCCTACAGGCGGTATCATTTACGGCTACGAAGGCGTACGCGATGCTTTCCTTACAGGACGTGGCCGTGTCGTGATTCGCGGAAAAGCCGAAATCGAAGAAGAAAACGGCCGCGAACAAATCATCGTTACCGAAATCCCTTACCAGGTCAACAAAGCCGAAATGATCAAAAAAATCGCTGACTTAGTCAACGACAAAAAGATCGAAGGTATTTCCGACCTGCGCGATGAATCTGACCGCAACGGGATGCGCATTGTGTTTGAAATCAAACGCGACGCCATCGCCAATGTAGTCCTCAACAAACTTTATAAGTTTACCCAACTTCAAACCTCTTTCTCTGTCAACAATATTTGTTTGGTAGATGGCCGCCCACGCCTTTTGAACGTACGCGACCTCATCCAAGAATTTGTAGAGTTCCGCCACGAAGTCGTGATTCGCCGTACGCGCTACGACCTTCGCAAAGCAGAAGAGCGCGCCCACATCCTCGAAGGACTCATCATTGCTTCAGACAACATCGACGAAGTCATTGAAATCATCAAAACATCCTCGAGCCCAGACGACGCACGCGACCGTTTGGCAACGCGTTTTGGCTTGTCCGACATCCAAACCCGCGCCATTGTCGATATGCGCTTGCGCCAACTCACCGGCCTAGAGCAAGACAAACTCCGCGCAGAATACGACGAGCTCATGAAGCTCATCGCCGACCTCAAAGACATCCTCGACAAAGAAGAGCGCCGCATGCAGATCATCAAAGATGAACTACTCGAAGTACGCGCTAAATACGGCGACGAACGCCGCTCTTCCATCGAATACAGCGCAAGCGAAATGCGCATGGAAGACCTCATCGCCGACGAAGAAGTCGTCGTTACCATCTCGCACGCTGGCTACATCAAGCGTACCAACCTAGCCGAATACAAAGTGCAAAACCGCGGCGGTATGGGCTCCAAAGGCTCCGCTACCCGCGACCAAGACTTCCTAGAGCATCTTTTTGTTGCCACCAACCACAACTACCTCCTCATCTTCACCGAAAAAGGACGTTGTTTCTGGATGCGTGTCTACGAAATTCCGGAAGGCAACAAAACCTCTAAAGGTCGTGCCATTCAAAACCTCATCAACATCCCTGGCGACGACAAGGTTAAAGCCTACGTCAAAGTCCTCGACCTCACCGACAAAGACTACGTAGAAAACAACTTCATCGTGATGTGCACCAAGCAAGGTGTCATTAAGAAAACTTCCCTCGAAGCTTATTCTCGTCCGCGCAGCAATGGTATCAACGCCATTGGCATCCGCGACAACGACGAACT
>CANHSA010000121.1 GCA_947463345.1 Flavobacteriales bacterium | reverse complement strand
TGTGCGCGAATAAGCAGCGCTGCACCAGATACCCAGGTCACTTCTTGGGGGCTGTCGTATTGTTGTTGGTCTTCTTCTAAAGTCTCAAAAATTCGGCCGCGGCAAAAAGGAAAATAAAAGGTGTCGAGGTAGCCGCCGGCAGCACCAGCGTGTTCAAAATATGGAGGCTCGCGCTCGGCAAGTACTTTGGGCCCAACGGCGGCGGTGTCGGGATGAGTTTGCAAGAACTCCAAAAGTGGGAGGTCCCAATTTGGTGTCAGGCGAACGTCGCTGTTGAGAATGAAATAAAGTTCATATTGGCCCTTTAACTGAGCTAAAGCTTCATTGTAACCACCTGCAAATCCAAAATTTTGTGGTAATTCGATGATTTGAACCTGCGCAAAGTGGGTCTTTAAAAATGAAATGGAGTGATCCGTGCTGCCGTTGTCGGCAATGATGATGTCCCAATTGGGGCTGTTTTCAACCACACTAGGAAGGTAGGTTTGCAGGTGCTGTTCACCGTTGTAATTGAGAATGACGATGGCGCTTCGCATCTGGCTTAGTATTGGCGAAAGAAGTCAGTGGAGTTGCCGCCAAAATGCTTGACATTAAGCATGTTGGGGTCGTCGACGGTGCCATTAACGGTGTTGCGTTTGTTGAGAATTTGCTGCCAGGCAGGGTTGCGCAGCTCGCCAACCATGTCGGAATGCAGCAAGCGGTGGTTGTTGCTCACGAGGTCGGGGTTGTAGAACACAAAACGGCGGTTGCTGTAAATACCGATTTTGTCGTAGGTCCAGATTTCGTAAGGGTATTCGCTCGGTGAAGATTCTTTTACGACCACCGAGTTGGGTTGGCCGTATTTAAGGTAGACACGTCCGCGGTCGGTTTCGAATCCTTCCATGTAGTTGTTGGCATAATGGACCTCTACAGAACGCACTTGGCTTTGGTACTTGATCCATTGCTCGTAAGCTTTAGCACCAGAGGTTTGGTACCAAAACGCTTGTAGGTGTTGGCGCATTTGGGAGGTATCGTTGGCTTTCAGGATATCGATAAGCGAGCGAATTTCGCCGGGTTTAGCAATTGGGATAAGGCTTTCCAAGTAGTAAGCAATGCTGTCCGAGGGGATAGAGGCCTGAAATGCGGGATCTAGAACCATAGAAGCGAGGTCAAAGGCGATTTCGCTATCGTTGAAGCGCTCAAAATCAAAGCTCTGACTGCAAGTTTGGCCAGTTTGGAGGTCTTTGGCTTGCAATTGTATTTGGTAAGTGCCCGTGAGCAAACTTGAGATGTCGATTTCTTGCATGAGTGCCAAAACAGGCTCTCCTTCAAACGGGTAGGTTTTGATGTAGCCCAGCGCAGGATAATTTTGACCGGTTTCGGCGTTCACTACTTTGCGCTCAATTTGAATGGTGCTTTTCCCGCCGTAAACTTCGGTATAGTAGGGCAGGTTGTTCATCTCTTTATTGAAATAATTCTTGAGCAACGGGATGATGTAATAATTCGATTTGGTAAATCGGCTTTCTTCTTCGCTGACGAAGGCGAGGTCAACGAGTTCGATCGAAGAAAAGCTGAGTTGCTGATCTAAAGGCGCCACAACAAAAGGAATGGTTCCTGAAATTTTGCTCTTTTCGCGGTTGGCGTCTTCGAGCTGAACAGCTAAGGAATAGTTGCCTTTGGAGAGCGGAATACGTACAATTTCTAAGAAGTTGTTCTGGGTCGAGTCTGAAGAAATAGGGGAGTCGAGGGCGTAGAAATCTTTGAAAACAACTTTGCCGAGTGTGTCTGCAATGGCAAGATCGACGATGACCGTCGCTTTTTGACCGCCTTCGCAAGGAATAAATTGAACGGTATAGCCCGCAAATTCGATGTATACCTCTAGATAGTGCCCGACTTCAGGGGCGTAAAACTGTTTGGTGTCGAGGTAGGCCTTGATTTTTGTTTGGGCTTGGGTGCTCAGGGCAAACAGAAACAAGAACAAAAGGAGCTGCAACTTTTTCATAGGCCTAAATTTACAAAAAGGACCTCAATCTTCGATGTTCAGCCTGATTTTCTGACTGAGTTGTCGGTTATAGGTTTCGAGGAGGTATTTAAAATAGTTGTCGGTGCACTTAGAGATGCATTTGGTGTAGTGTTTGACGCGGTGCTCGATGTGGTCCTGGAGCACGTGCTGCAGTTCTAAGGCGTGGTCGAGGTCTTTGGCAGAAGCTTCGATGGCTGCAAAATGGTTGTCGATAGAGAGGTCGATAGCTTCTTTTCCTTTGCCGCCTTTGTCGATGCAAGCGAGGTAACAATCTTTGATCGAAAATTCTTCTAAGATGTGTGTTCGGATCAGTTGCTCAAAACCTTTCGGATATTCGTATTCTACTTCGAACTCCATGTCTTCGAGTTCTGAAATGCGAGACTCTAGGAAGCGATCGGGGAAACGGAAGGCGTCTTGCCAATTGATGTAGTCTTGCCAATAACCGAAGCGGCGCACGTTGTTGCCTAAATCGATGATTTTGAATTGCGATTTGTTGGGAATGCGACGCGAACCACGGCCGATCATTTGGTGGTACAACGTAAGCGAGCGCGTGGCTCTGTTGATGATGATCGTTTGAACCGAAGGTTCGTCGAAGCCTGTGGTGAGGATGCCAACGGAGGTCAAGATGGCATCGGGGGTTTCTTTGAACCAACGGATGACGTCCTTGCGGTCTTTGTCAGAAAACGTGGAGTCGAGGTGGCGAATGTTGTATTTGAGTTTCTTGAAAGATTCTTCGACTCTTCGGGAGGTTTCGATACCCGCGTTAAAAATGAGTGTTTTCTCGCCAATGGCTACTTCTTCATAAGCAAAAATGAGTTTTTCTTGCATGAAATAGTTGGAGTAGAGGACATCGCTGGAGCTAACGGTAAAATCGCCGTTTGATCCAATTTTGAGTCCGTGGAGGTTGACGTCATAAGAATAGGTTTCGGCATCTGAAAGATAGCCTTCGCCAATGAGATTAGAGATGGATTCTCCAACTAGTAATTTGTTGTAGTGATCTTTGAGTGGGAGGTTGCGGTTACTGCTCAAAGGCGTAGCTGTTACCCCAAGGATATTGGCGTCTTCGTAAAACTGAAAAATTTTGCGAAAACTGTTGTAGTGGGCTTCATCGACAATGACGAGCCCAACGTTTTCAATGAATTGATCGTTTTCATTGAGGCGGTTGTTGAGGGTCTCGACCATCGCTATGAAGCAAGTGTAGTCGTCTTGGTCTTCTAAGGTTTTGACTTCCGAATTGATGACTTTATTTGGAACTTGGATGGCCGAAAGTTGCTTTGAAGTTTGGATGGAAAGCTCAATGCGGTGGGTGAGGATCAGGACTTTTTTGCCAGACTCTTCGATGTAACGCTTTGCAATAGCTGAGAAAATAACGGTTTTGCCACCACCCGTTGGCAATTGATAAAGTAAATTGAAATTGCTACCGTTTTTTCGGAGTTCGTCTAAGACCTGGTTGACGGTCTTTTCTTGAAAAGGATAGAGTTTTTTAGCTTGGTATAAATCGAGGTCTAGCATCGTAAAAAAGGGAAGTTTGCAAAAATAAGGCCTTTTCCCTGATCTTGCTAATGAAATCGCTTATTTACTGAGATGTTGCAGCAAAATTCCTGCAGCCACGGCCACGTTCAAAGATTCGGCATTGCCTTTTTGAGGAATGCCAATTCGGTTTTTAAGGAGTGCAGTTAGGTTGTCGCTGATGCCGTGGCCTTCGTGGCCCAAAACTAAAAATTGCATAAGGTTTGGGTCAATTTGCTCGAAATCAGTCCCGTCCATAAAGGTTCCGTAGGTTTGGTCTGCGTATTTTTTGAGGAGTGGCGCGAGTTCTTGGTAATGCATCTGCACGCGAAAAGCGGAAGCCATAGAGGCGTGAATGACTTTCGGGCTGAGGTAGTCGGTGGTGCCGGGGGCACAAAAAATATGTTGGATTCCAAACCAATCGGCGGTTCTGATGATAGTGCCGAGGTTGCCAGGATCTTGAATTTGATCGAGCAACAGCGCTTTTTGACCGTTCTTCCAGGGTTTGTTCTTGGGGTACTTTACAATGGCATTGACCTTTTTAGGCGTCTTGAGCTGTGTGAGTTTTTCGAGGTCGCTCAGCGGCGCTATGAGTAGTTCTTTGTTGTAGTTTTCGTATTCAGAGGCTTTGTCTTCGGTGAGGATAAGGCTCACAATGAGTTGAGGGAATTCGCCGAGGAGGTCCTTGATGAGTGTTTCGCCTTCTAAATAGAGCAATTGCTCAGCGTTGCGGTGCTTTTTGAGCTGCAATTTTTTGAAGTCTTTGATCTTTTGCTGACTGAGCTTTTCCAAGGTGAATATTATTTACTTTTGTAACACAATGCGTCTGATTTCAAAAGTACAATTATTTGTCGTTACAACATTGCTTTTAGCAAGTTGCCGTTTGGCGAAAAATGTGCCTCAGGGTAATTACCTGCTGCGCAGTACAACAATTGCACTCGATAATCCGCTCACCACTAAGCTTGATCGCTATGAGCTTACCCAAGTATTGAGGCAGCAGCCCAATGCGCGGTTTTTTGGGGCGCCTTGGAAACTATGGTTGTATAATGCCATCGACTCTGCCAATGTCGCCAATAAAAAAGCTCAAAAATATGCTCATTTCGAAGAAAAATTGAGTCGCAAGAGGGCCAAAGTTTTAGTTGTAAACGAACGCAGAAATAAGCGTGCCCTTCAGAAAAAGAAAGCCGATTACCGTTTTAAAAGCCTACCCGACAGTACTTTTAAACAAGCCATTTGGGCCGAGAAACTCAAATATAAATACGGTCAAAAGCCTGTTGTTTTTGACACATTATTGCACCACAAAAACGAAGATCAACTTGCGCGTTACCTCGTTAAAAAAGGGTACTACTATGGCAGCGTTCGCTCCGAAATCAATTACAATCCCAACAAACAATCTGTTCAGGCTATTTATCACATCGACGAAGGTCGCCAATACATCATTGATTCCGTTACTTATTCGGGTCCACGCTTGCTGCGCGACCTCCACCAAAAGCTCATCAAAAAAGAGTACTTACCACTTGGCGAGCATCCGCTTAAAGGCCAACCCTTCGACCTCGACTACCTTTCGGACTACCGCGAAAAAGTAGCCAAATTTATGCGCGACGAAAGCGTTTACAAATTCAATAGCAGCAGCATTCAATTTCAAGCTGACACCAACCGCACCAACATGACCGTTCATTTAGTGGTCAAATTTGAAGACCGACTTGTTCCTTCCTTTCAAAACCCAGACAGCCTTATTCGGGTGCCCTACCGAGAAACCAAAATCAACAAAGTTTTCTTTCATTTAGCCGACACGCTGCAAGTTGCCGGGAACTTCGCCAACCAGCTGGCTAAAGATGCAATCAGTATTTACGATTCCTTGCAACCTCAATATGTGAGCACGCAGCAACAATTGCTCTACAACGAACTCCTCTACACCAAGAAACAAGCCTTAGATCTCAAAGTACCTTACGGCACCAAAAGCAATTGGCGCAGCATGACCATCAAATACAACGGCAGCTATCCTTGGATCAATGCCGATGTACTCGAGATGCAAAACTATCTAGAGCAAGGCAACACCTACAAAGAATATTATTTAGACCGTTCCTATCGCTCGTTGGTGCAGTTGGGGGTGTTTTCATCCGTCAAACCCTATATTGAAGAAATCCCTGGAACCAACCAACTCAATGTGCACTATTATCTAGAACCGGCTAAAAAACAATCTTGGGCTTTTGATCCGCGGTTCACCTCTAGCTTTGGTTTGTTAGGTGCGGCGGCTTCTTTGAATTACACCAACAAAAACTTATTTGGTGGCGCCGAACGCCTTACCTTTTCTTTGGGAGGTGGTTTTGAGTCGCAGCCGCCTGTTTTTGATGCCAACTCCGAAACCCAGTTAGTGGCTGCCGGACGCACCTTTAACACC
>CANHSA010000120.1 GCA_947463345.1 Flavobacteriales bacterium | reverse complement strand
TGCGTGCTCAGGGCTGGAAACAATTTGACTAATGTGCTCGCCTTATTGGCAAGTTGCCCGAATCAATCGATTCTAGGTAAATTAATTTGTTCTTTGTGAACTATAGTGAGCGGATACCTCCCTCTAATGCGTTCAACCAATTCTTCAGCCTCTTTTTGTGTTCTAAAGTCTCCTACCATTAAATTGAAATTAGGCGCTTCAAATCGGACATATGTATCGATTTTTGGAAAGTCAGTCACAAACTGTGCGCGGGCCTGATCGACTAGCGTTTTATCTGAATCAAAACAAAGTTGCACACGGTAACCTGGCATGAGCTTGCTGTTCTTGGCAACAACGCGTTGTTCGATGCGCGGATCTGCAATTAATTGAATTTGTGCTTGTAAACCGTTGTAAAATAAGGTTATAAAAGCGATGCTAGCGAGGCCTTTCATATTTGCAAAGTAAGTGAGAATTCAACGCAAAACAAAATGCTTATTTAGATTCATTTTAAATTAACATACATTAATTATTTTTTGTCATGAAAATGTCACAAAATGCCTTGATTACCTTAATTTTGCTGCCGATAAAAAGCGGTTTTTCCGCCCAATTTTAAAGAGTGAATTAGTAATTTTTTACATGGAAATATCTAACATTCAGTCGCTTAAGCGCATCAAATCTCTCGCTTTTGCCGCAATTACATTCAGCATTGCTGCTTTCTCAAACTTTGCTTCAGCGCAAGGTGAAGGGCTTTTTAAAGCCAAATGTGCCACTTGTCACATGACCCACAAAGCCTCTACCGGGCCAAAATTATCCGGTGTGAGGGCCAAATGGGCAGCAGGCGGCGCCAAAGAAGGAAGTATTTATCAATGGGTAAACAACTGGCAAACTGCAGCTGCCAACGATCCTTATGCCGCTGAGGTTTCTAAGGTCATGCCAACTGCCATGTCAGCTTTCCCTGACCTCAAAAAAGAAGACATCGACGCTATCCTCGACTGGGTAGATGCACAGCCAGATCCTGCCACTGCAGGCGGTGGTACCACAACTGGTGGTCCAGCAGGTGCCGAAGGTGCAACAACTGTTGCTGTTGAAGAAGAATCTACCTCTTGGATTTGGATCGTCATGGGTGTCATCTTTGTCATCGTAATTATGGCTGTTGGTGGCGTGCGTCGTCAACTCAAAATAGCTACTTCTGACGACGGCGAAGCTGAAAAAATGACATATGGCGAAGAGCTCCGCACCTTGGCTTGGAAATACCGTTTGCAAGTTGGTTTGGTTTCTTTGGTAGTTGTTATTTCAATTATCGTTGCGCTCTTCCAATCTTTGTACTCCATCAACATCATGGAAGGTTACCAGCCATCACAACCAATTGCCTTCCCGCATGCGCAACACGCTGGTATTAACGGCATCGATTGTAAATACTGTCACAACACCGTTACCAAATCTAAATCAGCTTCTATTCCTTCAGTGAACGTTTGTATGAACTGTCACAAACAAATCGACGGAGAAGGCAAACCTTGGGCAGGTCAAATCAAAAAGATTTACGCTGCTGCTGGTTGGGATAAAACAGGCATGAAATACACAGGCAAAACAAAGCCTATTGTTTGGAACAAAGTACACGTTTTACCTGAGCACGTTTATTTCAATCACTCTCAGCACGTTGTTGTTGGTGGTTTAGATTGTAAGCAATGTCACGGCGACATGACCCAAATGACCGAAACCGCAATGGTTCAGCCAGTAGAAGAACTCAACAAAATTGAAGGCAACATCAAACTCACCCGCAAAACCTTAACGATGGGTTGGTGTATTGAGTGTCACGGCAAAAAAGACGTTGCTATCGGAAACGGTAAAAACGCTTACTACGACGAAATCCACCGTCGCCTCAAAAAAGACCCTAAACTTTACGCACAATACCTCAATGACGACGGTAAAGTAACTGTCAACGAACTTGGCGGTTGGGAATGTGCAAAATGCCACTATTAATTAAGTAATAACCATACTTGTCGAAATAAGACCATGGAAATGTCAAAAAAATATTGGAAAGGTATTGACGAACTCAAGCAAACTCCTGAGTTTATCAAGAACAAAGATCAAGAATTTCCAAACCAACAAACAGTCGAAGATTTCTTAGCCGATGAAAACCTCGCTGAGTCTTCTACTGCGCGACGCGACTTCTTGAAATTCTTAGGTTTCTCAGTTGCTGCAGCTACACTTGCAGCTTGTGAGGCTCCGGTCACCAAAGTTGTTCCTTATGCAGTAAAGCCTGAGAACGTTACGCCTGGTATGCCAACTTGGTATGCAAGTACTTATTACGATGGTGCTTCGTACGCGAGCATCATGGTCAAGACACGCGAAGGTCGTCCGATCTTTATCAAAGGCAACAAAGACTTCGGTCTGACCAAAGGCGGAACCAATCCACAAATCATCGCATCTGTTTTAGGTCTTTACGACTCTGCTCGTTTGGCTCAACCACTTGCAAAAGGCAGCTCCTCAAATTGGGCAACTGTCGACACCGCTATCAGCGCTGCAATTGCCAAAGCGAAAAAAGTGACCCTTCTTTCGAATACAGTAATTTCGCCATCTATTCAACGTGCTATTTCTGAAATGGCCACTAAGTTGAACGGCGAAGGGGGTTCGAAATTTGAACACATTCAATACGATGCCATTTCTTACGCAGGTATGCGTGAGGCTAACTTGCTCAACTTCGGAGCACGTATTATTCCTAGCTACGACTTCTCAAAGGCAAAAACAATTGTCAGTGTCGGTGCCGATTTCTTGAGCACTTGGTTATTGCCAACTGAGTTTGCTGTTCAATACGGTATGGGTCGCAACCCAGAAGCAGATTGGATGTCAAAACACTTCCAATTTGAGTCAATTCTTTCAGTTACAGGTTCCAATGCCGATGTTCGTGGCATGATCAAACCATCTGAAGAAGCAGCAGTACTAGCCTACATGATCAAAGCTTTAGGCGGTAATCCTGGCACAGCAGCAAATGCTGGTTCTTGGAAAGCAGCTGCCGACAAAGCTGTTGCATCCCTTAAAATATCTAAAAAAGAATCTATAGTTGTTGCTGGTTCTAACAACATCGGTGTGCAGCAATTGGCAAACCAACTCAACAACATGTTGGGTGCCTATGGTTCAACAATAGATCTAAATACCACCATTAACTTACATCAGTCACAAGATGCCAAAGCACTCAAATTAGCTGCCGATGTTGCCGCTGGTAAAGGTCCTGAGGTACTCATCATGATGGGTGTCAATCCGGTATACAGCATGCCTAATGGCGCTGCATTTGCAAAAGGATTGAAATCAATTACAACTGTTGCCATTTCTTCTTTCGAAGACGAAACAGCAAGCAACTGTACTTATGTATGTCCTGATCACCATCAATTAGAAAATTGGACAGATCACATGGCCAAGTCAAACGAATACGCAGTTGGGCAACCAACTATTCGTCCTTTGCACAATACAGCAAGCGCTTTAGAATCACTTTTAGTTTGGAATGGTAGCGCAACGCGCGGTGGTCAAGACTCCGCTGTAGCATACGACTACATCAAAGCCACTTTTACGGCCATGAACCCAACAGGTGATTTCAACTACCTGACACACAACAGCTGCACAGCTGTCGCAACAATTCCTTCCACATTAGCTTATACTACTGCGGCGCTCAAAGAACTTCCTAAGTCTTCAGACACCGAGGTTGTTTTCTATCAAAAAGCAGCAATCGGTAACGGTGATTTCGCAAACAACCCTTGGTTGCAAGAAATGCCAGACCCAATAACTAAAGTGACCTGGGATAACTACATCACCATGAACCCAGTCGAAATGGAAGGCAAATACGCCACTACCTACGACCAAGAACATGGCCTTAATTTAGCTACAGTTTCTGTTAACGGAAAATCAGTAACACTTCCAGTATATCCATTGCCAGGTCAAGCACCTAAAACAATCGGTATTGCTTTGGGTTACGGACGCGGTGCCAATGGCGAAAACATCGGTAAAGCAGCTTTCCAAACCAAAGAATACGGCGGACACGCTAAAACCGAAGACGGTAAATTAACACCAATCGGAGCAAATGTTTTTGGAATGGTTGCCACTGGCGCGACACTCCTTTACAGTGGAGCTGCAAAAGTAAGCGCTGCCGAAGGTACTTACCCAATTGCTGCAACACAAATTCACCACACCGTGATGGGTCGCCACTCAATTGTGCGCGAAACAACCCTTTCTATCTTTAAGAACAACGAAAAAGATGCCTTTAACGAAGGTCATAAATTACAGAAATTAGACAAACACGGCAACCACGTCGAGGCGCCAATTTCTGAGTTTGACTTATGGGCAGCACACCCAGTAGAAAAAATTGGTCACCGTTGGGGTATCTCCATTGACCTTTCTTCTTGTATTGGTTGTGGTTCATGTCTAATTGCATGTCAGTCAGAAAACAACGTACCTGTAGTCGGTAAAGACGAAGTACGTCGTGGTCGCGAAATGCACTGGTTGCGCATTGACCGCTACTTTGCATCTGATGAAGAAGCGGCAGTCGGTACGAAAAAAGACAAAGAAACATTCAGCTACGACAACGCAGAAATTGCAGCTTTAAACCCTGCCGTCGTACACATGCCTTTAATGTGTCACCACTGTAACCACGCTCCATGCGAAACCGTATGTCCGGTTGCAGCAACTACACACTCTAACGAAGGTCTGAACCAAATGGCCTACAACCGTTGTATCGGTACACGTTACTGTGCCAACAACTGTCCTTACAAAGTACGTCGTTTCAACTGGTTCAACTATCCTTCATACAAGAAGTTTACAGAAGTGAACCCTGCACAAGACGACCTCGGTCGCATGGTACTCAATCCAGACGTCACTGTTCGTACACGTGGTGTCATGGAAAAATGTTCACTTTGTGTACAACGCATTCAAGCTACTAAATTGGTTGCTAAGAAAGAAGCACGCACAATTGCCGATGGCGAGTTTGCAACGGCATGTTCTGATGCTTGCCCTACGAACGCAATCGTTGTTGGTGACTGGAACGACCTCAAATCAATGATCCGCGAGAAATCAGAAGGTATTCGTGCCTACCAAGCTCTCGAAGAAGTTGGTGTGAAGCCAAACGTATGGTATCAAGTGAAAGTGCGCAACGAAGACAATTCCTTGCTCAATCATATTCAAGTAGCTGATCAAGCTCATCATTAATCATTATCAATTAAACTACTGCAATGCAAAAGGAAGCAGCAATCAGAGAGCCCCTCATTTTAGGTCACAAAACCTATCATGATGTAACAGAAGATGTTTGTCGTCCGATTGAGGACAAAGCACCTAAAATGTGGTATATTCTTTTCGGAATAGCCCTAGTCATTGGTCTCTACGGAGTAGGAAGCATCTTGTACCTACTCGGAACCGGTATCGGTGTTTGGGGTCTAAACAAAACTATTGGCTGGGCATGGGATATCACCAACTTCGTTTGGTGGGTAGGTATTGGTCACGCCGGCACACTCATTTCGGCAGTACTTCTCCTTTTCCGTCAAAAATGGCGTATGGCGATCAACCGTTCAGCGGAGGCCATGACCATCTTTGCGGTATTCATGGCAGGTACATTCCCGCTCATTCACATGGGTCGTTTGTGGGTAGGATACTGGGTAATGCCTATTCCTAACCAATTTGGTTCTTTGTGGGTGAACTTCAATTCACCACTTCTTTGGGACGTTTTCGCGATTTCTACTTATTTATCGGTTTCGCTTGTATTCTGGTACATCGGACTCATCCCTGACTTCGCAACCATCCGCGACCGCGCTAAAAAGCCACTCGCAAGAAAAATGTACGGCATCCTTTCTTTTGGTTGGTCTGGTCGTGCAAAACACTGGAATCGTTTTGAACTCGTTTCTTTGGTCTTAGCAGGTTTGGCCACACCACTCGTATTCTCGGTTCACTCCAT
>CANHSA010000119.1 GCA_947463345.1 Flavobacteriales bacterium | reverse complement strand
GTAGCAATTGCCCTTACCACATTCGTTGGTTCTATGGCAACTACAGCTTATGCAGCTGTAAACGGAACGCAAATCGTTAAAAAAGACGACGACAAGCGCAAAAAGAAAAAGAAAAGTTCAAGCTGCTGCTCGGCTAATGGCCAGCAAAAATCTTGTTCTTCTTCCAGCACGACTCAAAAGTCTTGCTCAGGTGAGAAACACTAATTAGTTGCAACTTTTGTAACAAAAAAAGCCGGCTTACGCCGGCTTTTTTTGTTGTCTAAGAAATTTCCTTAGGCGGAAAATATTTCTTGATACTGCGCTTGGTATTTTTCGAGGATTTTCTTGCGCTTGAACTTGAGCGTTGGCGTAAGCTCGCCACCTTCTATCGTGAACTCTTGCGGCAATAACTTCACTTTCTTGAGTTGCTCCCAAGAGCCATATTCTTTGTTGATTTCTGTGATCTCTTCTTGAATACGCGCAGCCAATTGTGGGTTGGCAATCACTTCAGCATTGGACAGATTGGCAAAATCTAGGCTGTGACGCTCTGCCCACTCGCGCACAAACGCAAAATTAGGTACCACAAATACAGCTGGGAATTTTTCGCCTTCGCCGATTACCATAGCTTGTTCGATGAAACGCGATTGCTTCAAGCGGTTTTCCATGGCCTGAGGCACGATATACTTACCACCTGATGTTTTGAAAATCTCTTTTTTACGATCGGTGATTTTGAGGAATTTATCTTCTTGAAAAGTTCCGATGTCGCCTGTGCAGAACCAACCTTCGGCATCGAATACTTCGTTTGTAGCTTCTTGGTTTTTGTAATAACCCATCATGACGTTTGGTCCTTTGACAAGGATTTCGCCATCTGCAGCTATTTTGACCTGAACGTTGTCTACGAGTGGGCCAACAGAACCAATGCGAATACCTGTTACAAAGTTATTCACCGAAACAACCGGAGAAGTTTCAGTAAGGCCATAACCTTCTAAAATTGGGATGTCGGCGGCAAGGAATATACGAGCCAAGCGCGGTTGTAAGGCAGCTGAGCCAGATGCAATTGCTTTTACATTGCCACCAAGTGCTTCTTGCCATTTGGAGAAGATGAGTTTTCGGGCTAGCGCCAGTTTCACTTTGTAGGCAATAGACTTACCAACAACATCGTAGTCCTCGGCTACACCTACGGCCCAGAAAAAGAGCGAGCGTTTGACACCAGTGAGGTCGTCGCCTTTAGCCATGATTTTATCAAAAACTTTTTCAATGAGACGTGGCACGGCAGAGAAGACATCTGGCTTCACTTCACGGATGTTGTCGCCAATGGTATCCATGGACTCAGCAAAGTGAATAGAGCAGCCAATATACATGTAGAGGTAATGCAACATGCGCTCGTAGATATGACAAACCGGCAAGAAACTCAACACTTTTGAATTTTTGTCGGCAGGAATAGGCACAATACAAGAAGAGACTGTAGAAAGGATATTTGAATGCGATAGCATGACCCCTTTTGGATTACCTGTGGTACCCGAGGTATAAATGATGGTGACTAAATCAGCAGTTTGAACAGCACGCATGCGCTGCTCTACTACTTCAATTTCGGTTTGCCCTTTATGCGCTTCTATCTCTGACCAATGCGTGCAATTGTCAAGGTGATCAAAAGAAAAAAGATGCTTTAAAGTAGGGACATCTGCGCGTACCGAACTGATTTTGTCTACTAATTCTTGATTGGAGACCACACAAATTTCTACACCTGCATCGTTGAGAATAAAACGGTAGTCAGACTCCGATATGTTTGGATAGAGCGGCACTAAAATGGCACCGACTTGTTGAACTGCGATATCCAGGATATTCCATTCAAATCGGTTTGAGCTCGCAACGGCAACGCGATCACCAGCTTGAACGCCCATTGAAATGAGTCCGCGAGAGACATTCATGGCGGCATCGAGAAAATCAGCAGTTGAAAGCGGAACCCAAATGCCTTTTGTTTTGGTGACAAACATGTTCGGATTTGGGTAATTCTTGAGTTGATGTCTTGGGACATCGAATAAACGATCTATGGTTAGCATACAATAGGTTTGGAGACGAAAAATAGCAATATTGTTTCAATTAAAGAAACAAAATCACAAAAAGACTGATGAGCAGTAAACTGATCAGGTTGAGTATAAATCCAAAACGGATCATGTCTTTGATGCGCAGAAAACCAGATCCAAAAACAATAGCATTTGGTGGCGTACCAACAGGCATCATGAAGGCCAAACTTGCCCCGAGGGTAAGTGCCATTGCCAACGGAACCAACGGAAGCCCTGTCTGTTGGGCAAATATGCCTACGACAGGAATAAATAAAGTCACCATGGCTAGATTGGAGAGCACTTCTGAGATAAAAATGGCCAAAGTGGTCAAGATGAAGATGGCCGATATGAGGCTCAGGCCTTCGAAAGATTCAAAAGTGCTGGCCAAATACTTGAGGATGCCATTTTTTTCTAAAACCGCAGCCAATGCCAAACCACCACCAAACAACAATAAAATTCCCCAAGGAAGCTTTTCTGTATCAGACCAACGCAGAATTTTCTGCTTGTTTTCTTCGCCATTTGTAACCAAAAACATAGCAAGTGCACCTAAAATAGCCGCATTTTCATCGCGGTAATTGATGCCAAACATACTTGAGATAGCCTCTCGGAAGATCCATAAACCAGCCACTATTGAAAAAATCCACAACACCCGTTTTTGGGCTTTGTTCCAGGGTACAGTATGGAATTGGAGGTCGTGGACATCTTTTCGTTCTGAACCTAATAAATAATTAAAAACTATGAACATGATGAGCAATAGCAGGATTGCTAGAGGCATTCCGATTTTCATCCAGTCAAAAAAGCTGATTTCAATGTGAAAGTTTTCAGAGAGGATGCTTGCCATTTGCGTATTGGGTGGCGAACCTATGAGCGTGCCAACACCTCCAATATTTGCAGCGTAGGCAATTGACAACATTAAAAAAATCGCAAAGCGCGAATGCCGATGTGCTGGCGGCATGGCCTCCACCACTGCCATGGCCATTGGTAGCATCATGAGTGCAGTGGCTGTATTGGAAATCCACATAGAGATGAGGCCCGTGCTGAGGATAAAGCCAAGTAAAATATTGGATTTTTTATTGCCCACAATGGCAATAATGCGCCGTGCAATTTGCTCGTGTACACCCCATTTTTCTAAGGCTAAAGCCATGACAAAACCACCAAAAAACAAAAAGATATTGGAGTCACCGTAGCATTGCGCGAGGTCTTTGGGTGTGAGTAGACCTAAAGGAACGGCAAAAAGCAAAGGTAAAAGTGCCGTGAGGTACACTGGAATCCACTCTGAAATCCAGAGCACAACCATTAGCCCTGCAAGAAGCAAGGAGAGTGTAAAAGTATCAAATACCCACATGGGGTAGGTGCTTATTTATTGAGGCCGTTGAGCGCATCTACAAAGTAGTTGGCTTTAGCCTCTACCTCTGTTACGATTGCGCGGAACTCAGCTTTTCCTTTCGCCGTGTTCATTTTGGTCAACATTTGATCTTGGAATTCAGCAGCTTCGTCGATCAATTTAGCTGAACGATCCGCTTTGTCTGGGGCTGTCATTTCAAAAAAGAAACATTCTTCTACAACATCAAAAACCATTTCGTTGATGCTTCTTTTGAGGATTCGTTTGTTAGCCATAACTCTTATTTTTTGACAAATGTACGCATTTTCAGGCTATTTTTGCACATGTCTTATCCCCTACTGACCATCGCCAAAGGCAAAGAGCACTCTATCCAACGCAAACACCCATGGGTTTTCTCTGGAGCTTTGGCGAGCGATACTTCCGAACTACAAGATGGCGACCTCGTTTGCCTCACTACCAAGAAACAACAAATACTCGGTATTGGCCATTACCAACACGCCACCATTGCCGTTCGCATGCTCAGTTTTGACTACGAAACCATAGATCAGACCTTTTATGAACGCCGTTTGGCCAATGCTTATGAACTACGTCTGCGCATAGGTTTACTGCATGCCAACAACAATATTTTTAGGTTGTGTCATGGCGAAGGGGACCAACTGCCGGGTCTTATCATCGATTTTTACAACGGCGTAGCTGTCATTCAATGTCATTCTTACGGAATGTACCGACAAGTGGCACTCATTGCAGCTGCACTTCAAGCCGTCATTGGCAAAGACTTAAAAGCCATTTATCATAAATCCAGCGATACACTTCCAAAAAGAGAAGAAATTACAGATGGTTACTTGTTTGGAGAAGTAGCTGTTCCACATTTGGCACTGGAAAATGGCGTGAAGTATAACATCGACTGGATCAATGGCCAAAAAACTGGTTTTTTTATTGACCAGCGCGAAAACAGAGCGCTCTTGGGTAAATACGCCCAAGGGAAAAAAGTACTCAATACGTTTTGTTACTCAGGTGGCTTTAGCTTACAAGCACTACAGCATGGTGCAACATTAGTGCACTCCTTAGATAGCTCCAAAAAAGCAATTGCCCTTACCGACGCAAATGTCGAGCTAAATGCCTTCGATGAGCGCCATGCATCTATAGTCGACGACGCCATGGACTACATGAAAAACTTAGCCGAAGACTACGACATCATTGTTTTGGATCCTCCGGCCTTTGCCAAGCACCGCGACAAACGCCACCAAGCCATACAAGGCTATAAGCGTCTCAACGCCCACGCTATTCGTCAAATCAAGCCAGGCGGGCTCATCTTTACATTTTCTTGCTCACAGGTTGTCGATACCTTGTTATTTACCAATACTGTTATCGCAGCTGCCATTGAAGCGGGGCGTTCTTGCCGCATTCTCAATCAACTGCATCAGCCTGCAGACCACCCAATTCAAGCGTTTCATCCAGAAGGTGCCTACCTGAAAGGGCTCGTCATTCAAATCGATTAAATGCTCGCGCTCAACTACAAAACAATCTTAAGTGTAGCACTGCCCATGATGGTGACTGGTTTTATTCAGTCTATTGTCTTACTTACTGATGCCTCCATGATTGCGCGCTATTCCACAGAAGCTTTTGACGCTGTGGGCAATGCGGGCCTCATGTACGTCACGCTCTTTATGTGTTTGGCCGGAATGGCCGATGGCGCTCAAATTATCATTGCACGGCGCATTGGACAAGACCGCCCACAGCTGATAGGGCAAGTTTTTGGTTCAACGGTATGGGTTTTATTCATGCTCGCTATCGGTTTGTTTGTTATGTTGTATTTCATCATGCCCGATTGGGTCTTGCAGTACTCTGAGCAAAAGGAAATCGCCAGGTTACAAGGTATCTACCTGGAGCAGCGCAGTTTCGCCTTGTTTTTCGCCATGATAACGCTATCGATTCAAGCATTTTTTCTAGCAGAAGGGAAATCTTGGGTAGTTCTGATCACCGCCGTGCTCACCGCTTCAAGCAATGCTCTTTTAGATTACTTGCTCATTTTTGGCGAATTTGGTTTTCCTGAAATGGGGATTAAAGGAGCTGCACTTGCCTCAACAATTGCCGATGGTATTGGCATGGTAAGCATGCTTGGTTTCTTGCTTTTTTCTAAGGAACAAAAGAAATATAAATTATTGGCCTACTTCAAAGTTGACTTCACGTCAATCAAAGAGTTGCTCAAAGTAGGCAGTCCGCTGCTCTTGCAGGGTTTCTCGGCCTTAGCCACCTGGACACTCTTCTTCACTTGGCTCGAACAAAAAGGCACTTTTGACCTCACGGTTTCGCAAAATATCCGCTCCATTTACTTTTTGGCATTTGTGCCTATTTGGGGCTTTGCCGGCACCACCAAAACGTATATTTCGCAGTATTTAGGCGCTAAAAAACTAGATCAAATCCCGAACATTCAGCGTAAAATCCAATTGCTTACTGTAGCCTTCATGCTCTGTACTTTTCATGGTGCTTTACTCTACCCTGAGGTACTCATCCGGATGGTCAACCCAGCGGAGGTCTACGTGGCAAAAAG
>CANHSA010000118.1 GCA_947463345.1 Flavobacteriales bacterium | reverse complement strand
TGTTCAGAGGGAAGTCGGCTTCTAGCATCCAGCCGTAGTAACCTGGTTCTAGTTTGAGTACTTGAGCAACAGTTTTGCCTTTGTGCTTGCCAAAATTGTAGCAGACCTCTTGGTTGTCATCAAAAGACAAACGGCCTGCAAAATCGGCGTTTTGCTGATTGCCGACCGTCGAAAACTTAGCCAAACCAGCAATATTGTTATCGAGATCGGTGTATTTTTCTGTTTGCGCTTGCAGTACTTCTAATGTAGCAAGGGTGTCGTAAAGGGCGTTGTGTGCGTTTTCGATTTGCTTGCCGCAATAAAACTTATAGGCTGCAGCGAGTGTGCGCTGTTCCATTTTGTGAAAGATGTTCTGCACATCTACAAAATGACGCGCACCTAAATCGAAGTCGATACCGCAGCGCAAAAGTTCTTCTGAAAGCACTGGGATGTCGAATTTATTGGAGTTGTACCCCGCTAAATCGGAGTTGTCAATGAACTCGAGTAGGCGAGGAGCGAGGTCCTGAAATGAAGGCGCATCGGCCACCATTTCGTTGGTAATGCCGTGAATAGCCGCAATTTCTGCGGGTATGTTTTGCCCCGGATTAACGAGTTCGTTAAAGGTTTCGGTGTGTCCGTCTTCGAATAATTTGATGACAGCAATTTGAACAATACGGTCTTTGGTGATGAGCAGACCGGTTGTCTCGAGGTCAAAAACGCAAAGCGGGCGTTCGAGTTGGAGCGCCATGCTTAGATGGTGGTTTCTGGATCGAATCCTTCGAGGTAGTCAGCTACACGACGCAAAAATTGACCGCCCAACGCGCCATCAACCACGCGGTGGTCGTAGGAGTGAGACAAGAACATTTTGTGGCGGATCCCGATGAAGTCGCCTTCTGGCGTTTCGATGACCGCAGGTACTTTGCGAATGGCGCCCAATGCAAGAATAGCAACTTGTGGCTGATTGATGATTGGGGTGCCCATGACGTTTCCAAAGGTGCCAACGTTGGTAACGGTGTAGGTACCACCTTGGATGTCTTCTGGCTTGAGTTTGTTGTTGCGGGCGTTGTTGGCCAACTCATTGACGGCTTTTGCCAAACCAACGAGGTTCATGCGGTCCGCGTTTTTAATGACCGGCACGATGAGGTTGCCACTTGGAAGCGCAGCTGCCATACCGATGTTGATGTCCTTGCGCTTGATGATGTTGGTACCCGAAACAGATACGTTGATCATAGGGAAGTCTTTGATGGCTTTGGCCACCGCTTCCATGAAGATTGGCGTAAACGTAAGGTTTTCACCTTCGCGTTTTTTGAATTCGTTTTTCATGCGCTCGCGCCACTTCACGATGGTAGTAACGTCGGCTTCTACGTAAGAGGTTACGTGTGGAGAAACATGTACGGACATCACCATGTGTTCGGCGATGAGTTTGCGCATGCGGTCCATTTCGATGATTTCGTCACCGCTATTTGGAATAACGACCGGCTCTTTGATTTGAATGCCATTGCTCGTTGGCGCTTTTGGAGCCGCAGCTTGTGGCGCTGGAGCCGCTGGTGCTGCAGCCGCTGTTGGATCCGCACCTCTTGTGTCGAGGTAGGCTAGGATATCTTTTTTGGTGACACGGCCATCTTGACCAGTACCTTGTATAGCTGCGAGTTCGTCTGCACCGATGTTTTCTTTGAGTGCAATGGTGCGCACGAGCGGCGAATAAAAACGACCGTCTCTGCCTTTTGTTAATGGAGCAACTGCAGTTGGTTCGTTGTTGGCAACAACTGTGTTGGCAGTTTCGGTTGGTGTACTGACAGCAGCTGGTGCCGGTGCAGCTGGAGCTGGCGCAGCACTTCCGTCAGTAGAAAGAATAGCAATGACATCGCCAACTTGTGCAATTTGGTCTTTTTCAAAAAGAATTTGAATAAGGGTGCCCGCAGCTTCGGAAGGTAGTTCGTTGTCTACTTTATCAGTGGCAACTTCTACAAGTGGTTCGTCCATGGCAACGGAATCGCCGATGTTTTTGAGCCAATTGGTAATGGTAGCTTCGGTAACGCTTTCACCCATTTTAGGTAGACGAATTTCTATTTGTGCCATGTTGCTGTTAAATTGATGTCGTTGATTTGAGTGCAAAATTAAGGAAAATCAGACAATTATTAGTGTGCTTCGTTGTCTAGCTTTCGGAGTTGCTTCCAGACGGAAGTGAGGTCGTGCTTGAGTGCGTAGGTTTTAGTGTAGATAAACGCTTGTAGTTCAAAAGGTTGGTTGTTGTTGAGTAAGGGTTGAACCAGAAATAGTTTGCCTTTCTTTTGCGCGTCTTTATTTCGGCCCACACCTACAAAAGAATAGCTTCCGGAAAGGACGTTGAAGAGGTTCAGAACAAAGCGTTTGGGTTGCTTGTAGCCCCACATGAGTAATGGTGAAAAGCACAATAAGACCAAAGCCAAACTCAGGTCGAATAAGCGCTTGATGCGTTTGTTGGCCGGGAGTTGTAAGGCATCAAAATGAATGTTGTAGTAAGTGCCGGCTTGGTCGATAGAAGAGCTCCCGATGAGATAGCTCGTATTGGGTTGGGCAATTTTGTATTCGAGGTCAAGCGCTGCGGTGTCGGCCATCAGTTGAATGATTCTTGACGCCCCTACATCTTGTGCCGAAAAAATGAGCTCATTGAGTTGGTGAACCCGAATGATTTCATCGAGTTGCGCTACAGGATGTGCAGCGCCATCTGCCACCGCTATTTGAAAAAGTTCCTCAATTTGCGGATAAGTAGATGTCAAAAGTTCGGCAATGCGCTGGTATTCAGGGTTGTTAGCAATGATTCCAAAGCGCTTTTTAGGGAGTTTGCCGAAATCAATACGTCCTTTGGTAAGGAGTTCTTTGAGGGAGCGCGTGAGGTAAAAGGAGAGTAAAAAACCGACCGCACCTAACAAAATAAAAAGCCTAGAAAACTGCCAATCTTTGGGAAATAGGGCATAAGCCACTAAGATTGTGATGGTGCCAAAAAAAGTGCTTTTCCAGATTTGATGCACACTTGTACCGCGGTCGTAAAGGCCAAAAAGCCACGAACAGAAAATCCAAATGCCGACATAGAAAGGAATGAGAACGTCGTAAGCCCATTCGGGAAAGCGAATTTGGTGCTGTTCCCATTGTTGGGCTAAGACATATAAAAAGCCGACAGAAATAGCGGTGTCTATGGCTGGCCAACTTAGGTTTTGGACCAATCTTTTGAGGATAGAAGCGCTCGCTCTGAGGTAAATAGCCATGTGGATAGCCAACGAGAAAATGCGCGCGTATCGAGCCGAGAAATGTTTCTTGGCAAAAATGACCATGGCGTTGTAAAAGACAAAAACATAGTTCAAGGAGCCTTTTTTGGTGCTTTCTCCTTTGTAATGGATGATTTTTGTCTCGGGGAAATAAACGTTGGAATAGCCGCCTTGCTGAATTCTGTAAGACAAATCGATGTCTTCGCCATACATAAAAAATGCTTCGTCGAGCAGGCCAACTTTATCTAAAGTTTCGGCGCGCATGAGCATAAAAGCACCGCTCAGAACGTCGATTTCATGAATTTGATGCTCGTCGAGGAAGCCCAAATGATAGGTGCCGAATTTTTTGCTTTTTGGAAATAGTTTAGAAAGGCCAAATATTTTGTAAAAAGAAACTGCTGGGGTGGGTAGGCCTCTTTTTGATTCTGGTAAAAAGCGTCCTTTGCCGTCGAGCATGCGCACCCCCATACCTCCTGCATTCGGATGCGCATCCATGTAGGCGATACATTTGTCGAAGGTGTCTTGTTCGACAACGGTGTCTGGGTTAAGTAAGAGCACATAGCGGCTGTTGCTTTGTAAAATAGCTTGATTATTTGCCTTCGAAAAACCTACGTTTTCGGAATTGGCTATTACTTGAACGCTTGGGAACTTATCCCTTACCAGCGCAACGGAGCCATCTACGCTATTGTTGTCCACGACAAAGATTTCGATGCGTAAGTTTTGACTTGCGGCCAGCACACTATTGAGACACTGCTCTAGAAAGTTAACTACGTTGTAATTAACGATCACGACACTCAAATCATGGCTGCGTTCTTTGGTCATTTTTGGGCAATACAAGAAATTTCGATTGTGACATCTAGTGGCAAACGCGCCACTTCAACGGTTTGGCGTGCAGGTGCCACACCTTCAAAATAGCTGGCATACACTTGATTCATGGCGCTAAATTCTCCGAGGTCTTTCATGAAAATACTAACCATTACGACATCGTGGTAGCTGAACCCGGCTTCTTGGAGCAATGCACCAATGTTTTGTAACACACGGTGTGTGGCTTGTTCGATGTGGTCCATCTCGAGGAGGCCCGTGCTGGGGTTCAGTGGAATTTGCCCGCTGATATAAAGTGTGTTGTCTTTTAAAATGGCTTGGCTGTAGGGGCCAACAGGTGCTGGTGCGTTGGGTATTTGAATGGGTTTTTTTGCTGTTGACATGCCGCTTGCTTGAATTTACTACTTTTGCAAAGTAACAAAAAACAAGCTACGTGAGGGTTCTTTTGATCGATTTTTATGACTCTTTTACGTACAACCTTGCGCATTATTTAGAGTCCATGGACCTCGAGCTCACGGTTTGCCGCTACGACGCACTGAGCGTCCAAATGCTTAAGGCCTCCGATGCTTTCATTTTATCTCCCGGGCCTGGTTTGCCCCAAGAAAAGAAGGGTTTGCAAGAGCTGCTCTTGGAATTTATTGGTAAAAAACCAATTCTTGGCGTTTGTTTGGGCATGCAAGCCCTCGTTGAACACATGGGCGGAGCGCTCGAAAATCAAAGTGCAGTCAAGCACGGGGTTTCAGAAAAAATCAATATCCGGCACCACAACGGCTTGTTTAAGCATTTGCCAAATCAAATAGAAGTGGGGCTCTATCATTCTTGGAAGGTGGTTTGTCCGCCAGACTGGATCAGCGCCACAAGCCAAAGTGGTGTACCTATGGCCATAGAGTGCCCAGAGCTTAAGGTTTATGGGGTGCAATTTCATCCTGAATCAGTCATGACACCCATGGGTAAAGAAATTTTGCGCAATTTTATACAAATTGTTCGCCATGCCTAAGGTTTTCTATTTAGTACTTTTTTGCTTCATTGGCTTTTGGTCTTTGGCGCAGTCTTGCACCGGCTACTGGATCACCATCGACGACGCCACCGGACTCAAAAAGTCAATAGTAGAACTCTACAAAAAAGAGGGCGTGCTCTACGGCAAGGTGGTTTATATCTACAAGAGAGGTAAAGATGGCCCCAACTCCAAATGCACCGAGTGCAGTGGCAAACTTTACAATCAACCAATCATGGGAATGCTTATTGTCAAGCAAATGCAATGGAGTGGCTCGCAATGGGAAGACGGCAGTATTCTCGACCCAGACAACGGCAAAACCTACACCTGCACCATTTGGCTCAATGAAACCAACAAAGACAAACTGAATGTGAGGGGTTATATTGGCCCGTTTTTCAGAACGCAAGAATGGGTCAGAACAGATAAAATTCCGACCGAATAAAACCTTTTTGTTCAACTTTTGTTGTTGCTTTATATTCTTAAACTTCAACAAAAAATGAAACGCATTCTCCAATCTTTTTTCTTTTTTCTTTTTTCGCTTTCCCTCTTTGCCCAAACAGGTGTGTTGTCTGGCAAAGTCAGCAATGCCGCCAATGGCACGTTTGTTTCGCCTGCCAAAGTAAATATTGTTGAACTCCAATTATTTAAAGCGGTTGATTTAGAAGGGCGCTTTAGTTTTGACGCACTAGCGCCAGGTATCTATACCGTTAAATTTACGGCACCTGGTTTTGAAGATAAAATTCAGTCTGAAGTACTCATTACCAATGCGCGCCCAACGGAGCTCAATGTTGACCTCGAAGAAAAAGTACAAACCTCTAAAGATATAAAGGTAAGTGCGGCGCCTTTTCAGCGCAAAGCGGAGTCGCCAAACTCACTAAAGACACTCAGCGCCACAGAAATCGAACGCCTACCAGGTGCCAACCGCGATGTAAGTAAGGTCATTGCGGCTCTCCCGGGTGTAGCTGCCCGCGCTTCTTTTAGAAACGACATCATTATTCGCGGTGGATCGCCCGGCGAAAACAAATTTTATCTAGATGGCATTGAAGTGCCGAATATCAATCACTTTGCCACACAAGGCAGTAGTGGTGGGCCTGTGGGCTTGCTCAATGTC
>CANHSA010000117.1 GCA_947463345.1 Flavobacteriales bacterium | reverse complement strand
TGCAAGAAATTTGCATGACGACGTAGGGGCTATTCTTTCCATGACGCAGCAGAAAATTTCGAATACTTCAAATCATTTGATTGGCATTGAAGCCAATTCAGATACCATTTCGGATTTATTGGAGGTAGCTGAAATGATAGACCAATCCGTAACGAAACTGAGGGCGATTACGAATGGGATGTTGCCTCACTATTTATTGAAGTTTGGTTTGTGGCGTTCTTTAGAGCGTATGTTCGAACAGGCTGAAAAAAGTATAGGGAAGCCTTGTCTGATTTTAAGCCATGTGAAAAGTGGGCTGCAACTTGAGCAGCGTATTGAGATACAGGCTTATTATATTGTAACAGAGCTCATCAATAACACTATCAAGCATGCTAAGCCAAATTTCATCGATGGTGATTTGGAAATCAAGCAAGAATATTTAGTTTTAACCTTGAAGCACGATGGTGTCGCCATTGATCAGGATGACTTCGAGTATTTACTGGCAAAGAACCAAGGTATTGGTCTTTCATCACTGGCACATCGTTTAGGTCTTATTGGCGGTCAAATTACATTTGAACGCTTTGATAGAGGTGGTTCGATAATTTTGAAAATTCCATACAATGATGAGGACAAGCAAGCAAATTGATGATATTCCGAAGGAAAAGAATCGTATCAAAATTGCTATTGTAGAGGACCATACTCTTTTGCGAGAGTCATTGATTAAATCCTTGAATGAGGCTTTTGATATTCAAGTGGTGTTTGATGCAAGCAATGGTATCGAATTCTTCGAAATACTCAAAAAGAAAAAGATCAATATTGCGCTAGTGGATTTGGATATGCCGGAAATGGATGGCAAAGAAATTCTAAAGAAACTGTCGGTGTCAAACCCTGAAATTAAGGTCATTATATTTAGTATGCATTCAAACGTGCATATTGTTGCTGAACTCATCCAAATGGGGGCTAAAAGCTACTTGAAAAAGGATTGTAGCGTCCAAGACATGGTTGATGCACTATATAACGTAACAGACAAAGGGTTTCATTCCACAAGTATTGTTTCGGATGTTTCATTTATTCAGTACGAGAAAAACAAAAAAAAGGAACAAGCGATAATTAATTTTAATTTGTCAGAGCGTGAAATGATTGTGATAAAACTTATATGCTCAGGTAGTAAAAGTGAGGAAATTGCAAAACGACTGGGAATTACTAAGAAAAGTATTGACGCCATTCGCTCCAAACTTTTCAAAGCCCTCAACGCCAAAACACCAGCAGACTTCGCGCGCCTTTGCATTGAGAATGGATTGTATCAACCGATAGGGAGGAATTAAGAAAAAAATCAATTTGATTTATGAACTTATTTAAACCAATGTCTAAAAGAAGACATTGGTTTTTTATTTTCAAAAACCTTAAAAATATTACAAAAGTGTATATATTTACATATATGTTAAATAAATACAGTCATTCCTATTCTTTAAGTTCAGATGAAATTCAAATTCTGACAGATTCATTATTCACTGGCGAGTTTCCATATTTGATGGATGAAATAGAATTGCCAAGGTACACCATAAGCGATTTAAAAATTGCTCCTAGAGATGCAACATATTGGGATAAACAAGGGGTCTTACCACTTGTCAAGGGCCCTGGAATGCGCAGAAAGTACGATCTAGTACAAAGTGTTTGGATCAAATTAATTCAACAAATGCGATCCTTAGGAATTAGTCTACAACAAATAAAAAATCTCAAAGAAATATTATTAGAACCAAAAATTGATCTGAATAAACTAGATTCTGCTGCTATTTCTGGTATAATAGGTGAAATAAAGCTTAAATACAACAGCCCGTTCAGTACTGAACAATTTTTGAAAGAATTAAAAAATGTAGAAACTTCATTTTTCTTGGCAACGGTATTAGCTACAATCGTATTTAGAAAGTCTATTCAATGTATGGTGAATCCAAATGGCGAATATTTTTTATACGAGCATTCTCGTTATCTAGAACTATTCTCAAATGAAGAGGATTTTAGAAAGTTGGTCTCGAAACCACACTTCTGTATTAGTATATCAGAGGCTATACAAACGTTAATGAGAGACTGGGTTGCCGATACACCACTCGAAAAATTGTATTATTTATCAAATGCAGAAAAAGAAATTTTGGAGATGATACGCAGAAATGATGTGAAATCTATTCGAATTAGATTTTCGGAGGGCTCGCCTAATCTTTTAGAAGTTGAAGAGCAATCAAAAATCACCATGGAACAGCGATTTCTTGACGTAATAGCAAAGAATGGGTATCAAAAGATCAGTGTTACTACTCAGAAAGGTAAAATCACAAATTTTGAAAATGTCATTTTGAAAAAATTGAATAAAAGCACCAAATAATTGGGCAAATGATTACCCGTTTCCGATAACCGAAAAACGGACAGGAAACACATGGGTGAAATAAATTGGAAAATAAAAAACAAAAATTTGATAAACCAACAAAAAAGGACATTCTAGAAATCATTGGAGCTGAAGCAACGGAAGAAATTGCTCAACTGCTTCTAGAACAGATGGAAGAACTTTGTTTAATAGTAATTGAACAACATGCAAATGGACAAGAGATTTAACCGTTTTAAAAAAGGAACGGAATTACTTCAGGTTGCAAAGACAGAGGCAGTAATTTATACACGTGTAAGCACAAAAGAACAAGCAGACAATAACGCAAGTCTTGAAACCCAATTGAAGTATTGTAAGAAATATGCTGAGGAGAAAGGCTTGGAAATCGTTGAGTTTTTTGGTGGCACCTACGAAAGCGCCAAAGATGACGAGCGAAAGGAGTTTCAAAAAATGTTAAGTTACGTCAAACGCAAGAAATCAATAGGGTATGTGATTGTCTACTCTTATGATCGCTTTAGCAGAAGCGGTCCAAGTGGTGCTTTTATTTCTCATGAATTAAAACAGAGAGGAGTTAAAGTCGTATCCGTTACCCAATCGATTGACCACAACGACCCGTCAGGAAATTTTATGGAGGGTATTTATCATCTATTTAGTGAATTTGACAACCAATTGCGCAGGGATAAGTCCATGACCGGAATGATCGAAAAATTAAAGCAAGGTTATTGGCCGTTTATGCCGCCAACAGGCTATACCAATCTCAATCAAGGCAAAACTGCTGACCAACACTCAATAGTTATAAATGACAAAGGGAAATTGCTGAAAAAAGCCTTTGAATGGAAAGCCAATGACGACTTAAGTTTGGTAGAAATAGCCAAAAGATTGAATGCACGTGGGTGGAACATTCCGCCAAAGCGCTTGTCTCATTTCTTTGTAAATCCATTCTATTGTGGTTTTATTGTTTCCAAAATGGTTCCAGGTGAAATGATCGAAGGGAAACATCCTCCGCTTATTTCTAAAAGCATGTTTATAAAAGTTCATCAGAATTTAGAAAAGTTTGGTAATGGCTATAGAATTGAAAATGAGGTGGAAGCGTTACCAATGAAGCAATTTGTAAAATGCGAATGTTGCGGAACAAGTATGACAGGTTATTTAGTCAAGCGAAAGGGATTATATTATTACAAGTGTAATTTAAAAGGTTGTGCAAATAATCGCAGCCAGAAGGTCTTGCATCTAAAATTCGAAGAATTATTGAGTCGTTTCACATTCGACAAAGCACTGAAACCCGTTTTCAATAAAATGCTACTTCATTTATTGAGCGAACGAACCGAAGTTCGATCAGAAGATAAAAAAGCCTTACAAGTAGAACTTGCCCAATTAAAACAAAAATTAGAAGGGGCTGAAGAGCGATTTTTTAATGGTGAAATTGATCAAGTTCTTTACTTCAAATACCGTGATAAATACCGTGAAAAAATTCGCCAAATTGAATCAGAATTGGACTCAAGTCAAAATCAGTTATCGAACCTTAAAAAATCAGCTGAAATATGTCTTGACTTGGCGCTGAAACTACCGTCCACGTGGAAAAATGCAAATTTCAACAGAAAGCAGAGAATACAGAAATTGGTGTTTCCAGAAGGTATTTTCTATGATCGAAAAAAAGACGATTATCGAACTTCAAGAATTAATTTGCTATTTTCCGCAATTCCTTATTTGACGGGGCTTGTAGAAGCTTATAAAAATGGGGATTCTGACATTTTAGCCAAAATCCCCACTTGGGTGGTCCCACACGGGCTCGAACCGTGGACCCACAGATTATGAGTCTGTTGCTCTAACCAACTGAGCTATAGGACCGGGTTATCGATTCAAAAAATGCGATAACAATGGGCGCAAATTTAATCATTTTAGTCAATATTTAGCCTAACTTAGTAGAAAACTCAAGCTATGGAATCCTATTTTTTGAAATTCTTACCTTACATAATTGCCATCATTTTACTGGCTAGAGGTATCTTTTTTGTTGTTAAACAGCAAACTGCGGCCATCATGGAGCGCTTCGGAAAGTTTACAGCTGTTCGTCAATCTGGCTTGCAAATGAAAGTGCCTTTTATTGATAAAGTAGCGGGTCGTTTGAGTTTGAAAATTCAGCAATTGGATGTTGTGGTTGAAACCAAAACCAAAGATGACGTATTCGTCAAGATCAAAGTTTCTGTGCAGTATAAGGTACTCATGGAGAAAGTATATGATGCTTTTTATAAGCTCGACTTCCCGCATGAGCAAATCACGTCTTATGTATTTGATGTCGTGCGTGCAGAGGTACCAAAGTTGCGTCTCGACGACGTTTTTGAGCGCAAAGACGACATCGCCATTGCCGTGAAGTCAGAGCTCAATGAAGCGATGCTTGAGTATGGTTACGACATCATCAAAACACTTGTAACAGACATAGATCCTGACCAAGAGGTCAAGAATGCCATGAACCAAATCAACGCCTCTGAACGCAAGAAAATTGCTGCGCAGTATGAAGGTGATGCACAACGCATTTTAATTGTTGAAAAAGCCAAGGCAGAGGCAGAAAGCAAGCGCTTGCAAGGGCAAGGTATCGCCGATCAGCGCCGAGAAATTGCAAGAGGTTTGGAAGAGTCCGTAGAAGTATTGAATCGGGTAGGCATCAATTCTCAAGAAGCGTCGGCATTAATTGTCGTGACCCAACACTACGACACCTTACAATCTGTAGGCGCGCACACCAATTCTAATTTGATCTTATTGCCCAACTCGCCTCAGGCAGGTGCAGATATGCTCAATCAAACCATTGCGTCGTTTACTGCTTCCAACCAAGTTGGTGAAGCCATCAAAAGCGCCAACGCCAAAAAAGAAAAAGCAGCCGCTAAACCTGCGCCTTCCGACGAAGCGTAAACTCTGTAATTTCTGGATAAATGCCAACTCTTCCGGGGAAACCCAGGTAGCCAAAACCGCGATTCACGTACAAAAATTGTTGGCCAACTTGATACAAGCCAGCCCATTTAGGGTACACAAATGAAACGGGGCTCCAGCGGATGCCAAAGCGCTCGATGCCAAATTGCATGCCGTGGGTGTGGCCCGAGAGCGTGAGGTCGACGTCTGTATGGATGACCTGCGCATCAAAATGGCTAGGGTCGTGGCTGAGTAGCAATTTGAAGCCGTCGTTGGTTTGCGCTAGGGTTTCTTCGAGTTTGCCGCTTTGTCTGAACATAGAGCGCCCCCAGTTTTCGACGCCGAGTAGCCAGAATCCTTTTTCGAGTTCGACTGCATCATTGAGTAATGGTTTCCAATCTACTAGCTCGTGCATCCGGATGAGCTCTTGTAAATTCGCCGCTTTCTCGTGGTCGTAGTCCCAGCTGGTGTAGTCGCCGTAGTCGTGGTTACCCAAAATACTATACTTTCCCTTTTTGACTTGAATTTGAGAAAAGAGGGGTTCCCAACCTTTGAATTCATCGGCTTTATTGTTGACCAAGTCTCCTGTAAATAAGAAGTAGTCGGCATTTCGAGAATTGATGAGGTCGATGGCCTTCTGAACCTTGTGGGTTTGGCCGTAAAAACTACCGATATGGACATCTGAAATTTGAATGAACTTGACGCCGTCCATACTTTCGGGTAGGTGTTCAAAAAAGAGTTCAACTGGGCGCACTTTCCAGTTCCAGCGGCCATAAAAGATGCCGAACAAAATGGCCATGAAATGCAAAGCGGCAAGGGTAAAACCGATGTTTCTAGCGAGTTCTAATTGAAAGGTCAGGAAAAATAAGCCGGGTATGAGGTAGACTATTGCGGGTAGGGCCAAAGCCACAAATAAACCGAAGATAGAAAAGCCTA
>CANHSA010000116.1 GCA_947463345.1 Flavobacteriales bacterium | reverse complement strand
ACAAGTGCAATCTAGAATGGTTTGAAGTTCGGTATTAAAAAGAACATACCGAGCTGAATGCTCCAAAGGTTGTCGAGTTGGTAATCGATGAGGGTCTGCTTTTGGTATTTAGCCGACAACTGCAAGGCGAAATCTCGGGAAAAGAAATAAGTGGGGCTCAGGCCTACTTGCAAATGGATCATGTCGTCGCCGCGCAACAAAAAGTTGTCTTGGAGTTGGCCGTTGCGCAGGTGGGTGAGCCCCAGCCCAACCGATCCATAAAGGTAAAAAGGGCTGCGCAAGTTGCGGGTAATGCGCAAGAGGTCTTGGCTAAGCGTGAGGTTGCCGTACATGAGTTTGGAATCGGCCAACGAGACCCCGCCAAAATCTAGGCCATAGCCGTGGTTTTCATCGGATTTGTAGAGCCCAAGGGTGTAGGATGTTGCTGTTTCTTGCATGCCAGTTGCTGCGCCCACTTGTAGTTGCCCGAACCAAGCGTCCCAACTGCGCGCGAAGGTTTGGGCGAAAGCCTGCTGTGACAAAAGAAGCAACGAGGCTGTCCATAAAATCACACACATTTTTCCTTTCATAAGTTAAATGTACAAATCTTGGTTTAATTGGAAGTCGTACGTCGAAATTTTCGCAATTCATTTGAATTCTTATGTAAGTAAAGCGGGGTGAATGCACCGCAATTTTGTAGCTGTTTATTCACTAAAATCTCAAACATGAAAAGAAAAATTACAATGCTCACCACCGGACTGCTCTTGTGGTACGGCAATGCCCAAGCGCAGTTTTCTTGTGCCAGCGATCCGAATGGATTTGTGGCCAGTAAAAATGTGGGCTCAACAAGTAGTTATCAGCTACAAAGTGGGGTAGAGGAACGCGCCGCCCAAACCTACAAATTCAACGGATCCGGAAAAGTGCAAAGTGTGCGTGTTTACGGAACGCATCAAACGCAGTATTTTTCGGGGGTTCCTCTGAAGGTAAGTGTCACGAACGTAGATGCGAGTGGCAAACCAACCACTACCATTGCAAGTGCACAGCATGTGTGGTGGTCTTATCCGGACAACATTACGGGCTATATTCAGTTGAATTTTCCAGGAGGCGTAAGTGTCAGTAATGATTTTGCGCTTACCGTGGAGCTTCTCAATGCACCGCCCTTTGGCACCAATTTCAATTTGCGTTATACAGGAAACGGTGAGGGCTTAGGTCAAGATTTAGCTTCCTTGTCGGGCACTTCAACAGGCAATAACTGGACCAGCGCAATGACTAGTTTTGGTAGTAATGGTGATTTTTACATCATTCCAACGATGGCCAACAACAACGCGCCTTCTTTTGAATTGGCAAGCGAATGCTTGGCGGTGAATGGTAATTTTACGCCACTCAACACCTCGCTGCTCACCACAGACAGCATGTTCAACAAGATTGGTGCTACCAACTATGCAGGCCCTAATTTTCTTTACTCTTGGAATTTTGGCGATGGTTCTGCCATTTCTCATGCCATGACACCTACACACGCTTATACTTCAGGTGGCGCTTACACAATTACACTGACAACGAAGATAGAAGGCTGGAACAATACCTGTACGCAAACTTATACCAAGCAAGTTTCTGTCGGCCTTACCGCTTCAGTAAGTGCACTCGCGAATGTCACCTGCAATGGGGCGGCCAACGGGTCTATTATTGCCGTAGGGCAATTTGGAACGGCACCTTATCAATTCAACCTCAATAATGGTCCTTGGCAAACAGCTTCAGCATTTACAAATCTTGCCCCAGGGGTTTATACCTTGAATTTGAAGGATGCAAAGGGTTGTACCAGTACAGCTGCGTTTACCATTACCCAACCTCTTGGTATTGCGTTGAACACTATTTTAGTAACAAATAGCGCTTGTGGATTAAGCAATGGCGCATTTACTTGTAACGCCACAGGCGGAATCTCTCCACTTCAGTACAAACTGAATTCAGGTGCTTTTCAAAGCTCCGGTACTTTCGGCTCACTTGCCGCAGGAGCTTATTTGCTCACGGTAAAAGATGCCAATGCTTGTTCTACTACTACAAATGTCTTGATCAATGCCAACGCAGCACCAATTTTGGCTGCACCAAATGTCAATCAGGTCAGTTGTTTTAACGGAAACGATGGTTCTATTAGTTTGGCGTCTACCGGCGGAACAGGTGCAGTTCAGTATAGCATCAATAACGGTGTTACTTTTCAAAGTGGCAGTCTTTTTACGGGCTTGATCGCCGGTAATTATACTTGTGTAGTGAAAGACAACGCAGGTTGTACGAGTTATGCAGTTGCTACAATTACACAAGGCACAGCCATGAGCATGCAGTTGAGCACCGGAACCGTTAGTTGTTTTGGTGGTAACAATGGCAGTATTCAAGTAGCTTCTTTTGGCGGAACAGGTACCCATATTTACAGTTTGAATGGCATTAATTACCAATCTGCAGCTGTTTTTACAGGATTGTATGCAAGTAGCTATACCGTTTATGTCAAGGATGTAACGGGTTGTGTGAAAACAGGTGTTGTTTCGGTTACACAACCTACACAATTAGCCAATACACTCACACCGCTTGCCGCAACTTGTTTCGGATCTTCAACTGGAACACTTACAGCTGTTGTAAGTGGGGGTACGCCAACCTATGCATTTAGCTTAGATGGCATTTCGTATCAAAGTGGTAACGTTTTCAATAACTTGCCTGCCGATACTTTTTTACTCCGTGTGAAAGACGTCAATAATTGTATGTTAGCCACCTCAATCATCATTACCCAACCAAGTCAGATTACAGCAACGGTGAATACCACCAACGCTACTTGTACCACAAGCAATGGCTCCATCATGGCTATGGCTACTGGAGGTTCGGGTTCGGGTTACCAATACAGTTTAGATGGCAGTACTTTTAGCAGTACGGGCTTGTTTACCAACCTTGCGGCGGGCAATTATTTCATTGTATTGCGCGATGCGAATATGTGTCAAAACATGGTTTCTGGTGTCATTACCTCTGCGGGTGGTCCGAATATCGGAAACCTCAGTGCACAGAATGTCTCTTGTTTTGGAGGTCAAGATGGTGCCATCAGTATTCAAAATGTAACAAGTGGTACAGGTACCCTTCTTTACAGCAAAAACGGCGTCAACTATCAAGCGAGCCCAACGTTTACAGGCTTAGTTGCTGGTGCCTACATCATGTATGTCAAAGATGCCAATGGCTGCTTGGATACAATGGCGAAGGTGATTTTACAACCGAATGCTTTTGTGGTTCAAGCGAATGTCACCAACATCTTGTGTCATGGAACACCTGCAGGTAGTGTACAAGTTTTAGCGTCAGGTGGCGCAGGCTTTTTTGCCTACAGCCTCAACAATGGCCTGAACTACCAATCTGGTTCAAGTTTCCCGAATTTATATGCAGGAACCTATACCGTTTTGATCAAGGATGCCGCTAATTGCGTGGCTGCTCAATCTTTTGAAATTACGGAACCTAGTCAGATTCTTGTGCATACAACTGGTTTGAATGTAACTTGTTACGGTGCAAACAATGGCGCCATTAATGTGACGGCAAGCGGCGGTGTGGCTCCATATTTATATAGCCTCAATGCGCAACCTTTCGGAACTGCCAATAATTTTGACAGTTTGCCTGGTGACCTCATTTACGAGGTGCATGTACGTGATTTTAACAATTGTTTGGTCACTACTTACCGCTTCATCAATGAACCTTCGCTCATTCAGGTTGCTTATTTATTGACGCCTGTTTCTTGCTACGGCGCTAACAACGGCGCACTAAGTCTGAACGTAACCGGCGGCGTTGGACCGTATACATATCTCTGGACAGACCAAAGTACAGCTGCTCAAATTGGCAATTTAAGTGCAGGTCAGTTAAGTGTGTTGGTCACTGACATCAATGGTTGCAATGGCCAAATGGACTTTACCATCACGGCGCCAACGTCACCTTTAGTTGTCAATGCGACCATTACCAACGCCACTTCTTTAACTGCTCTAGATGGCGCGTTAGACCTCACCACAACCGGTGGAACAGCTCCATACACCTACATGTGGTCTACAACTTCAACAGCCGAAGACCTCACGGATTTAGGCGTTGGTGTTTATTTGATCACCATTACCGATGACAACGGTTGTTCATTGGCCACAACCTTCCAAATCACAAGCACAGCAGGCTTAGAAACGCCAGTGCTTAGTGCTTGGAGTTTGTATCCTAATCCGGCAAATGAAACTGTTTGGATTGACGCAAATGACGAAGAGTTCACTGGCCTCGAGATCTATAATCTTCAAGGTCAACTTGTTTGGAAACAAAGTGGTACTGCTCAAAAAGTAGCCATTTCACTTTCCGATTTCACTTCCGGAACTTATATGGTCAAAGCCCAAGTAGGTGCGGTTGTCGAAACCAAAAAATTGACAGTCATCAAGTAATCCACCCTTTTTAACTGCCATAGAAAGCCGCTTTTAGGAGCGGCTTTTTTTTTGGTTTGAGGCTAAAAAAATGCAAATTTTCGGCTGTTTTTTATAAGCATGAGCCGTCGAAGATTTAAGAAATTTGAATTGTAACAATGCCGTTGCAGTCAAACAAAAAGAAACATGAAAACAAACGAACAATTACAAAAAGACGTGCAAGACGCCATCAAATGGCAACCATTGCTCAAGGCCGCTGAGGTGGGCGTTACCGCCAAAGACGGCGTGGTTTCCTTAACAGGAATCGTCAGTAGTTTTACCAAAAAACTAGAAGCTGAAAAAGCAGCGAAAGGCGTTTTAGGAGTGAAAGCTGTGGTAGAAGATATCCATGTCAAATTCGCCAATGACCTCAATAAAACTGACTTGGATTTGGCCAATGAAGTCTTGAGCGGCATGAAGTGGAATTGGTCCGTTCCTAACGATTCCATCCAAGTGAAGGTCGAGGACGGTTGGGTGTCATTAGACGGTGCCGTAGAATGGAACTACCAAAGAGATGCAGCTAAAAATTGTGCAAGCGATTTAATTGGTGTCAAGGGTGTGATCAATAACATCAAGGTCAATTCGTTATCCGCTGATTTAGTAGAACAAGAAGCGATCGAAAAAGCCCTTTCTCGTAGCTGGATGATCGATGATCACAATATCCAAGTGAAAGTGAAGGGCAATAAAGTTGTCTTGCGCGGCGCTGTAGAATCTCTCTTCGAGAAGGACGAAGCAACGCGCTTGGCCTGGAATGCGCCAGGGGTCAATGAAGTAGACAACGAACTGGCTGTCGTGTATGATTTTTGAAGGAAAATCATACTATAGAAAAGGAGCAGTGCGGGCAACCGCGCTGCTTTTTTTGTAGGTGTAAAAATATTGATAGTGGAATTTGATCAACGCTTTAGAAATTCCGTTGGTGTCAGTACCGGAAGCGCTGATTTCTTGAAGTCTTTTTTGTTGCGCGTTACGATTACACAAGCACCGCCCGCCAGAGCCGCAAAATACTGAAAACCGTCTTCGATATCTAAAAATTCTGAAGAAAGTGCCAATTCAATAGCTTTGTCATCGAGAGGCAAAATACTTACCAAAACTTTGAATTGTTGTAAGTATTTTTTCGCATCTGCGACTGGGTAGTGTTTGGCTAGGGCATAACTCGCATTGGCAAAAGTGAGTGCCGAAATTTGTAGTTGAAGCTGCCCTCTGTCGGCCATTGTAAAAAGTAACTGGGCTTCTTTGTAAAACGGCTCGCGCCTAGCCAATAAGTCAATGACGACATTGGTATCTAAGAATACTGGCTGCATCAGGCGTGTTTTTGTGCTTGGTAGTTTTGATATGCTTCTTTCTCGTCGAAATCAGCGGGTAGCACACCTGTCAATTGAGCTACCAATGGACTTACCTCACCCATAGAGGCATCCTCTTGAGCCAAAGATTTCAAATAGGCTTCGATTAATTTCGATAGACTTTGGTTTTGCTGCTTAGCGTACACCTTCGCCTGGGCCACCGTGTCTTTTTCAATATTGAGCGTGAGTTTGGTATGCATTGCAATTTGTTTTACGTACGAATTTAGTAAATTTATACGTAAAAAATCTATTCTTGCATTTAGAATTGAAGTTTTCATCCTTAAAAAGTTTGATATACAAACTTCTTATTTAAAGAAATAGTATAACTCCAAAAATAGGAACGTGAAAATCTACGCCTCTACCGTAGTTGCCTTCTTAGACTGGCGATACAAAAAACTCTCATAGATGAAACGCTTGGCAAAGCGCACTTGCTT
>CANHSA010000115.1 GCA_947463345.1 Flavobacteriales bacterium | reverse complement strand
CGGGCACGTTCATCTAAGAAGTCCTGAAGAACCAAACTTGTGTAGTTGTGGGTTTGATCTCCGTAAGCACGCTCACGGATTTTGTTCATGTAAGTTAAAGCCGTAGCTTCGTCTCCGGTTCTGAACTTCGCTTCAGCATACATTAAAAAGACGTCAGCCAAACGGAACATAGGGAAATCTACGTCGACATGTGCAGAGGTAGCATTGTTTGAACCATTCAAACCGTCTTTGGTTTTGTTCTTGTATTTCGGATTGGCGTACCCTTGTGTAAAGGTGCTCATGGAAGTGATGTCTATTTGCTGACCAGCTGTGTAGAACATCCAACGGGAGTCTTCGGTTGTATCCGTAAATTTCTCGATGAATGGACGCGTTGCGCGGTTGCCTGCCCATTTGCCGTTGACGCCGTAGTCAGCAGCCACCATTGAACCACCGAGTGCAGAACAAATCATAAATGTTGTTCCTCCCCAAGTTTGAGCATATAAACCGTCGTATACAATTGGGAAAATGATTTCAGGCGAAGTATTGTTGTCTGCCAAGAATACATCCTGATAAACGTCGTCTAGTTGGAACTGATTGGAGTTGATGATTTTTTCGCAATAAGTTGCGCAATCTGCGTAGCGGCTTGCACCAGTGTATACTTCTGCATTGAGGTACATTTTTGCTAATAAAGCATGAGCAGCACTTGCAGATGCACGTCCATAAGCAACTGCATTAGCTGCAGTAAGGTCGTTTTCGATGGCTTTGATTTCAGACTCGATGTACTCGAATAAGTCAGCACGCATGATTTGTTCTGGTGTGAAAGCGCCAACGCGGTCTTCTTCGGTTACAAAAGGAACATTACCAAAGAGGTCCATAGCGTGGTAGTAAGCCAAGGCACGTAAAAAACGAGCTTCGTTGCGCATCGTAACAATTTGTTCTACCTCAGCAGCAGTGAAGCCACGCTCATTGAGTTTTTCGTCGCGTGCTTGCCAAATAAACTCGTTGCAAAGTGTAATTTGGTAAAAAATACGGTAGTACATTCCTTTTACCCAAACGTTGTCTGCATTCCATTGAGACTTATTGAGGTCCGGAATGCCTGGGTCGTTCCAACCGCAAATGGCTTCATCGGTGGGTAATTCTTGCATGTTCCACAATACGCGAACATAAGCGGAGAAACCTTCGTCGATACCTGCGATGTCTGCTTGCCCTGCAGGGCCTTGGTTGCCCGTCATGGACATTCCAGTATACAACTTAGCAAGTACTTTAATGTAATTGTTAGGGTCGCTGTAAACAGCCTCTGCATTGAGACCATATTTTGGCGATTGGTTGAGGTTTTTGCCGCAAGCACCTAATAAAAGCGTGCTGGCAAGAAGGGTGTATGTAACTAATCTTTTCATGGGTCAAAAATTAGAAATTAAAGGTGAGGTTAACTGAATACACGCGTGGACGTGGGTAAAAATTATTGTCGATACCACCGCCAATTTCAGGATCTTGACCTGAATATTTGGTGATGACAAAAGCGTTTTGAACCACGAAGCTCGCGTTGAGCGCTACTTTTTCTTTTGCAAAACCAAGTTTGCCAAAGTTGTAACCAACGTTAATGAAGTCCATGCGTAAGAAATTAGCTTTCTCGAGGTAGTGGTTACTCATCAACTGATTTGGCGTGACGCGCTGTACTTCGTCTTGGTAGTATAAAGAACTGATGTTATTAAGGTATTTTTTCGTACCATCGATGGTTTGGAAAACCGCACTGTTAGAGTGGATATTGTTATAGATTGTTGCGCCAAGTTCTGCGCGTGCAGAGAAACCAGCATACCATTTTTTGTACTGGAAGTTGAGCGCTGTTCCGAAGAACATTTTTGGCGCAGCCTGACCAGCGTAGTAGCGGTCTTTTACGTTGATGATTCCATCACCGTTTTGATCTACAAATGCATTGGTGTCTTTCCATTTGTCGGCAGCAGTAATGTTGCCATCGCCGTTCATATCGATTTCAGCTTGTGAACCAACTTCGATCACACGGCCTTGAGAATCGTATTGTTGTTCTAACACGAAAAACGTAAATGTTGGGTAACCAATTTGTTGTGCTTGGATGGTATTGCCAATACCGCCACCAATACCGCCAACGAGTACACCCGGAGAAGTTGTATCCACAACTTGTGACAATTTCACTACTGTATTTACGTTGTAGGTTCCATTGATGGTCCAATCCAAACGCATGTCTTTTTTAGCGATGATGCCTGTATTGACAGAAACTTCAATACCACGGTTTTGCATCGCACCTACGTTTGTCAAAATTTCGTTAGTGAAGTTAGTACCGGCTGGAACGGGTACAGTTGCCAAAAGATCTCTAGTATCTTTTTGGTAAACATCAACGCTTCCTGAAAAACGATCGTTTTTAAAACCAAAGTCTAGACCAAGGTTGTAAGAAGTTGTGGTTTCCCATCTGAGATTGGCGTCAAAACCTGCTGGGCGCAATACTTGGTAGTATTGGCCACCGAATGCATACTGCGCTGTGGTGGCTCCTTGGAAATAGTTGCCGATATATGCGTAGTCACCGATTCCGTCTTGCTGACCTGTAATACCCCAACCTGCACGCAACTTGAGCATATTGATGCTTTTGCTGTTTTTCAAGAAGTCTTCCTCTGAAATGAGCCAAGCTGCAGATGCTGCAGGGAAAATACCCCAACGTGTATCAGGGCTGAAGCGCGAAGAACCATCGCGGCGAACGGAAACGTTAACAACATATTTACCTGAGTAGTTGTAAATAGCACGACCGTAATAAGACATCAATACATTTCTTGTGTAAAAAGGAAATGCCGCTTCAGGAGCGATAATACTGTCTTGCGCCTCGTTCCAAGTAGGATTATTAGGGCTGTAGGTATCCCAGTCTTGGTAAGAATATCCAGCTACCACTTCTAGCGTTTGTTTGTCCCATTTAGCCCCTGAATTATAGCTCAAGTAAGATTCAAAAAGTTTGTTGGTTTTGGTCGTGCGGTAATTCGAATAACGACCCTCAGTATAGAAACCGGCTGCTGAACTAGCAGGAGTAATGGTAAATCCTGTGCCCTCTGAGAAGTCGCCACCAACGTTGACAGTTGCTTTTAAAGCCGGTAACGAAGGAAGGTTATAAGTAAGTTTTGCATTAGCAATGGCACGGTTCACTTTACTTTGGTCTGTAGACTGCTCAATTAAACCTAAAGGATTGCGCGCAGAAAGCGTGTTTGGTTTATTGTTGTCAATCCATTCGAAATAACCTCCATAAGCTTCATTGCCAGAGTAGATTGGTTGCGTTGGATCAAAGAATGCTGCACCCAATGCACCGCGATTGGCAAAGAAAGATGCCGTTTGGACATATTTCATGTTGGCCTCGATTTGCAATGTTTTGTCCAATAAACTTGGATTCATGTTCAGGCTTACAGTAGTACGCGCAAATTGATCTCTCTTTAAAATACCGTTGTCCATACGATTACCGATAGACAAACGGTAAGGGAAGTTCTTGATTCCTCCTGTGATAGATACGTTGTTGTCCGTGACAACTGCAGTGCGGAATACTTGCTTTTGCCAATCTGTACTGGAATCGCCAAGTAATGCTTTTTGAGCTGTTGTACCACTTGCATTGACGAGATTGCGAAGGGAGTCTGCGCTGAGGACATCAAAGTATTTAGCAATAGTGGAAACAGAGGTTTTAGAATCAAAGACCACTTTTACATCGTTTGATGCTGTACCGCGTTTGGTAGTGATCAAGATGACACCGTTTGCTGCTCTTGAACCATAGATTGCCGTAGCAGAAGCATCTTTCAAGACAACGAAAGAAGCGATATCGTTAGGGTTGATTAAGGACAATGGATTGGCTGCACCTGCAATACCACCATTATCTAACGGAACACCGTCCACAACGATGAGCGGATCGTTTGACGCGTTGATGGAAGTTCCACCGCGCAAACGCAAAGTGCTCCCTGAACCTGGCGCACCATCGTTAGAAGTTACTTTGAGACCCGCAACTTTACCCATAACGAGTTGTTCTGGAGAAGCAAGAGATCCTTGAACAAAGTTCTTTTCATTGATGATTGTTGCAGAGCCGGTAAGGTCTTTGGTGCGTTGTGTACCGTAACCAATGACAACAACATCTCCAACGTCTTGTGTTTTGGAAGCAAATTGAAAATCGTTGTTTACCATTTGGTTGGCAACAATCGTGACGTTATCAGACTGTGGCGCAAAGCCCATGAACTTGTAAGTAAGTTTGTAAGTCCCCGCCTTAAGGCCAGTAATTTCATAATATCCTTTGTCATTGGATACGGCGCCTTTGCCTTGGCCTTCAACCAATACCGAGGCATTGAATAAAGGAATTCCAGCGGCATCTGTGATGGTTCCACGGACTCCGGTTTGCGCAAGCGCAACTACCGAAAACCCAAAAAACATCAAGAAGGCAAAAAAACTTGTAGTAGTTTTCTTTTGCATAGTTCTCGTTTTAGCGTTTATAACAGATTAATGAGTCAAATATATTTTATTTTTTCTTAATGTCAAGTTGACACAAAGAAAAAGTTATCACCATTGTATCTCAATTTGCAGCTCCTTATTGTCAATTTTTAATTTTGGATGATCTTTAAGTTGTATGGTTTCGGTATTCTTATCGAATTTAAATTTAACCTTTTCACCGGCTATCAAAATTTGTTTGGGAGCTGTTGAGGTGTGGATAAGCAATTTAAAATTGAAATATTTCTCCCAAAGATTGGCGCCTATTTCAGGTGTAAAGGTCATTGTACAAATTTTACTTTGAGTAGTGGAGCTGCATTGTAGTTTTTTAGCCAAACCCTTCGATTCAGCAGCATAGGTAGCGCCATCATCTTCGTACCAAATAAACGAAGTCGATTCAGAACCCGCATTTGGATCGATGTAAAAGTGTAAAATTGCAGCTGTGTCTCGATAATGCTCTGTGCTTTGAATAATTGGACTCATTGGGATGAATGACCCAGAACGCACAAAAATTGGAATATAATCGAGCGTTTTTGTTGTAGACACTACATTGTAGTTTCCATTATTGGTCATATTTACTTTTGATTTAACAACCAAACGACCTGTATGAAAATCAAACCAGGAGGCATCCGCAGGGAGATTTGTTTTGTAAACTTTTTCCTTTGATGAACTCATAGAGTCGGTAATGGCATGTACTAAAAAGGACGGTCCCCACATGTAGGTTTCTGTTTCAGAAAATGACCATTTAGCCGTTGGGAATTCCATGAAAATAGGTCTGAGCAGTGGCGTGCCAGCTTGGTGGTTTTCGTAGGCGATACTATAATTGTACGGAAGCATTTGATAGCGCAATTCAATGGTAGCTTTGGCTAACGCTTTGGTCTTTGCATCTTTGAAAATGGCTTCGCTCGGCTCTTCTTGTTGGGCATGCGGCCTGAAAATCGGCTGAAAAACACCGTATTGCAACCAGCGCACATAAAGCTCAGGATCTTTGTTGGCACCGGCAAAACCACCGAGATCTGAATGCATATAGGCCATACCTTGCAAGCCCATTTGTAGCGAGATTTCCATTTGTGGTTTGAGGCCGCCCCATGTTCGGCTGACATCTCCGGACCATGGCACCATACCGTATTGCTGCGAACCTGAATAACCTGCGCGCATTAAAATAAACGGTCTTTCAGCAGGGTAGTCTTTTCTGTAGCCTTCGTAGAGCAAACGCGCCCAGTCGTGGCCGTAAATATTATGGACTTCATCGGCCCATTTATCGCCATGCTTTAGTTTGGTAGGATGCACTTCTGGCTCGCCGAGGTCTCCCCAAAAACCTGCTGCACCGTAAGCGTGGAACTGTTTGTAAATTTCCCAAAACCAAGTGCGCGCTTCCGGCTTGTACAGGTCAACAAGACCTGTGTTGCCAAAATAAAAATCGTAGCGGTAAGAATTACCAAGCGTATCTGTGCCAAGCAACTTCATGCGATCGGCTTCTTGCCATTTGTTGGAGGTCGTTAGAATGAACGGCTCGGTGATCAGAATGGTCTTGACATTTTGACTTCTGAAATCGGCAATCATTTGTTCTCCATTCGGAAAGGAATCTCTGTAGAACTCTAAGTTCCCAAGCGTGCCTTGTATGTCTTTGCCAAACCAATAAAGGTCAAAAATGATGGCGTCTAAAGGAATTTGTTGTTTTCTGAATTCAGCTACAACCTGCTGTGCTTCGGTTTCAGAATGGTAGCCAAAGCGACTGGCAAAATTTCCGAGTGTCCAACGCGCGGGAAGCGGCTGGCGGCCCAGTAAGGAAGTTAAGGAGTTGGTAAGGTCTTTCCAATCGTCTGAAAAAACTACCTGGTAACGCAAAGGCCCACCGATGACTTCATAAGTAAGTTTGTTTTGCTTTTTTGAATCGAGGTCGAGCCAACCAATTTGCGGATTGTCAAAATGTAGTGCATAGCCCTTATCTGAAAGCACAATTGGCATCGTGT
>CANHSA010000114.1 GCA_947463345.1 Flavobacteriales bacterium | reverse complement strand
TTGTCATCGAAAGAAATTTTCTTGATATCGCCAGACGGATGATGAATACTTACTGTTGTTGTTGGAATCGTGCCCGAGTTATCCCAACCTGCAAAATAAGGATTGTAATCTAAAGGAACCGTGCCGTTCACCAAACCACCTGTAATTTCAACTAAACAGAAATCAGAAGGTGTGCGACGCGAGCGCAATACCGCTCCGCTTAACGATTGGAATGATGGCGAAGTAGCAGGATTAGAACAAGTTGTGGATTGCCAGTTGAAACGGAATACCCATGTAGCAGGATTGCTGTAACAGTGATTTGCAGTTAAAACGAAGGGTTTGCCATCGTTTTGGGTATTGTTAATGAGTGCACCTGAACAAAAACCACTACTGCCCGAAACGAGCATTACTGCGCTATTTCGCTGAGGTGTCCAAGATAAGCCGTCAGGGCAGTTTACATTCATGTTGCAAGAGCCAGAGCTGCCAAATGCTTTTTCGATGAATTCATTGGCGGTGCGGTAGCCGTGTGTAACAGTTGCCACTTGGATATGCCCTGTTTCATTTGTGGGCGCTACGTAATATTCAATAGTTGCTTCTTCACCTGGGATAAGTTCGGTGCCGAGCTGACCTTCGTAAATGTGTTGTTGGGTAAAGGCGCCAAGAATAAAGTCTTTGGCCGTATTGTAAACAAAAAGTTGATTGCCTTCTGGAATACTTGTTTGTTCGAATGTGAGGTTGACGGTAAGCGCATCTTGGCATTTTACGCGCAACACCCACAAGCGCGCACCATTGGGTAACTCAAACCAATTGCCTGCGTTGGTCGTATTCAAGTTTGTATAATTATTAAAACCAAAGCGCCATGGCGCAATGCCTTGGTCGTCTATGAGTGCGTCTTCGGCCTGCAAAGCAGCAATATTGGGTTGCTCAAAAAGCCATTGTTCGATTGCTTTTTGGTCTAAAACTAGTTTGTTGGTGGTTGGAACCCCACCTTTACCTTGGATTTGGGCAAAGAACGGACTACAGCAAAAAATAAAAATAAGGGTATAAAGTGTTTTCATGGAGACGGCTTTACTTGATAAGTTACATCGAAAATAGTGTTTTTTGCGCCATGATGCGCGGTCTTAAGACGAAAAAAATACCCAACAAGTTGTATCTTTGTTTCATGACCAAACCATTTGTTGTCGGAATTTGTGGAGGAAGCGGCGCAGGTAAAACAACTTTGCTTAAACGCATTTCTGAAACTTTTCAGGGCGCAAGCACAGCTGTGTTCTCCATGGACAACTATTATTTACCCATAGATCAGCAAGCTACAGATGCAAATGGGATCGTCAATTTTGACTTGCCGAGTGCGCTTGACCATCAAAAACTAACCACAGATCTGCAAACATTAATTGCTGGCCAGCCGATAGAAGTACGTGAGTATTTTTTCAATGTTCAGGGTAGCAAAAGCATTCTGCTTACCATTCAACCTAGCGAACTTATCATTGTAGAAGGCTTGTTTACACTTCATTACCAGGAAGTATTTACACAACTCGATTACAGCATATTTGTCGATGTTGATCATGCCACCCAACTAGACAGACGCATCTATCGCGATCAAGAAACGCGAGGTTACAAACGCTCAGAAATCATCTACCAATGGGACAACCATGTGCTGCCGTGTTATGAGCAATTCATTGAACCCTACCGCAACACCGCCAACTTTGTTTATTGCAACGACCACCGTGCCGATGCAGATTTCTTGCGTTTAAGCGAACAACTGCGTACCTTGGTGCCAGATCGCTTTTCATAATGAGCCCAATTATCTCTTTTATTCGAACTTGGAAATTCAGTTTACTCGGACTGCTTTTCTTACTTTTTGGACTTATTTCTTATCTCTCCAATCAGCAGCAAGGCTTTTCAATTACTGCTGTTCAAGAGCGCTTTTCCAAACTCGAAAAATCAGTCGACAAACACGCTAAGCAAATTCTCAAGCGCATTGAGCAAGGTAAAAAATTACCAAAATCAAATGAGCTTAACTACCATCTTTACAAAGACGATGTCTTGTTTGGCTGGAGTACCAACCAATTACCAATAGGCCGCTATAAAAGTGACATTTTCCCTGGAAACGGACTCATGAAGCTCAACAATGGCTATTATTTTAGTCAGACCATCCAGAAAAATGGCATATCCTGTTGTGTCAGCTTTTGTTTACTGAAAGAATACGAATTCAGCAATGCTTATTTAAGTGCTGTGAATCCATCATTTTGGAAACAACAATTTGCAGTAAATCTAAATGGTGAGCGCAAAGATGCCATCTACGATCGCAAACATGATGTCGTTTTCTATGCAACTCCTTTAAATCTAAATATCAATGCAAACAACAGTAACTGGGGTCCGGTTTTCATTCTTTTAGCCGTATTTCTCATTTGCTACCAATTACAAACCTATTATGAGAAAAGCTGGGCTGGCAACTTGTTGCTCCTGATTGGACTCTTGGTAACACGTATAGTTTTGTATGAGGTGAAGTGGCCAGTTAACTGGCAAATAAACGATTGGTTTTCGGCGGATTTCTTTGCATACAATGAATGGTATCCAGACTTTTTTGCCTTTGCAGTAAATAGTCTTTTTATCATTTTTGGCTTTCGCATACTGATTGCCTTGATTCGCTTGCTTGGAAAATGGTGGGCCAGTGCTCTAGCGCTTGTACTTCCTTTAGTTTTGTGGCTTTGGGTACAACAACAGCTACAAATTGTTATCGACCACTCCAATATACCTTTGAGCTTTGAACATCTTTTTGAATTGCGCTTGAGTTCTTATTTCTTCTTTGCACTCATCGGATTTTTCCTTTTCACTTTTCAAAAAACAGTACATTTTGCTGTTGTTCAAAATAGCGCTCAAAAATGGTTCAAGCGACCGATTCTTAAAGTAGGTATTTCCATCCTTCCATTCTTGTGGTTGCTTGCCCAGGGGCAAAACTGGATCAACATTTTACCAATATGTATCATTTGTATTCAATTAATATTTGAAAACACGCGCAAAACATCTTGGCGCAGGCTCAGTAGCCAACTTGTATTACTGACCATAAATGCGGCTATTATTTCTATTTATCTACAGGACTTACAAGAAAGTAAAGACATTGAAAACCGCCAGCTTTTTGCCCAACAATTAGCAATTGAACGCAACATTAATCTCGAATTAGCCTATGCACAAGTTGCGCCAAATATTTCTGAAGAAAGCTGGTTAAATAGCCCCTTTGACTCCCTTAAAAAACAATTCACAAAAGTGGGTTTTGAGCACTTACTCATCCAAAAATTTTTTACAGGTGTATGGGATGGTTTTGATATTGATGCAGATATTTACACAGCAACCAACAAACCTTGTTTTGGCACAGATAGCCTCAAGCTCAATCGATTAATGGAACTTGTGAGGGTTCATGGCGAGCCATCAGATATTCAAGATGGTTTGTATTTTATGCCGCATGAAGAGGAAGGTTTGAGTTACGTGATTTTATTGTGCTTGAAGAATATGCAAACCATAGCAATAACGCTCGTTTCTAAACGAATCCCCGAAGAAATCGGGTTTCCAAGGTTACTCATCTCAGATCAAGCGGGTATTTCAAATAGCCTTGAAACCTATGCGGTCGGGAAATACGCTGAAGGAAGACTTATTCACCAAACAGGTGCCTTCAATTATCCTAATTTACTGTCTTCATTTACGCTTCAAAGATCAAAGCAACGGCATTTTGAACGCAACGGCTTCTCTCATGTCATCGTACAACAACATGCAGGGTCTGCAATTGTCATCTCAGCAGCATCGAGCGGGTGGCTGACCAACATTACCAGTTTTGCTTTCATGTTTGTTTTTTGGGGCTTGCTTTTACTCACTAACAATATCTCCAAAACTTTAATCAAGAACAAAACATTACAGTGGTCCCTCTCTTTCAAAGTTCAACTTGCTTTTCTATTAATTCTTGCTGTTTCCTTGTTTTTATATGGTTTAGGAAGCTCCATTTTTATTGGGCAACAATTTGAAGATTACTCACAACAAGCATTGCGAGAAAAGTTATCGGCTGTTCAGACAGAATTGAAATCACAAACTTTCTTATTAGATACGCTTGACCAAGCAGCCATCGCCAAAACCTTAGAAACAAAGTTGGCCAAGCTTTCCAATGTATTCAAAACAGATTTGTTTGTTTTTGACAGCGACGGCTTTCTTATTGCCTCTTCCAGGCCCAAGCTTTTTGCTTATGGGCTCATAGGCGAGCACATGAATCCACAAGCGATGGATGCACTACTTGGAGAAAATCAAAGTTATTTTTCTCACCAAGATCAGATCGGAAAGCTCAATTATAGGAGTGCCTATCTTCCTATTATGAACTATTCGCTCAAACAAATTGGATTTATCAATCTGCAGCTTTTTGGTCAACAAGAAGCTTATGAGCAACAAATCGAGCGCTTCTTTAAGGCAGCGATCAATGTTTTTGTGCTGCTTTTAGCACTATCTGTGCTCATTGCCTTGGTGGTCAGCAACTGGCTTATTGGCCCGTTACAAGTTGTGGCGCAGTCTGTACGCAATCTTGAACTAGGCAAAACCAACCAGAAAATTAAATACCAAAATGACGACGAAATTGGCGCACTCGTTAAAGCCTACAATGAAAAATTAGCTGAATTAGAGCTTGCTGCTGGGCAAATTGCGCGCAGCGAACGCGAAAGCGCATGGCGCGACCTCGCCCAGCAAATTGCCCATGAAATCAAGAATCCACTAACTCCCATGAAGCTCAATATCCAACATTTATTGCGTAAAATGGAGGCTCAGGACGCCGACGTACAGCTACTTGCTCAAAAATCACTGCCTTCGCTCATCGAACAAATTGATGCTTTGGCTAGAATGGCCAACGAATTTGCCCGCTTTGCCAAACTCCCAGAACCCAATTTTGAAAAAATCGAACTGGGCACGTTTATTACCCAAACCATTGCCCTTTTTGACGAAGATCAAACCATGATTCATTTTCAAGGCCATGGTTCAGTGCATTGGATCAACGCAGACAAAGACATGCTCAGCCAAGTCTTTCATAACTTACTGCTCAATGCAAGACAAGCCACAGATCTGAACCCAGAGCCAAAGATTGAAATCCGACTTCAAATTGAAAAGGAAAGCGTCGAAATAGCTATTCAAGACAACGGAGTTGGGATCTCTAAAGAACAACAAGGGCGCATCTTCACCCCTTACTTTACCACTAAGTCTTCAGGATCCGGAATTGGCTTGAGCGTGGTCAGACAAATCATTGAAAAACACAACGGAGAAATTCGTTTTGAGAGTACAGAAGGTAAAGGCACTACTTTTTATGTTCAACTCCACTTAATCTCTAAAGGGGCGTAAATCAAAAATCATTACCTTGTTTTGATGATACAAACAGTTCGATAAATAGGGCTTGATGTCAGGGTTGGCGGTGTCTGCTTGAAGCAGCAATAATCTAGAAGCCCCCATGTTTATCCAACTACGAATCAGATAAGCATTACTGACATAACTTCTGTAACCGTAGCCACTGAAACCAATTCTATCTATTGTACTCAGGTGCACATTAGGATACGGATCTGAAAAACAAAAGACGGTATCTGTAGGCGCAATAATTTGCTGTATCGCGGCGCGCTGATCCTGGATTTGCTGAAGACCCTCTTGGTGGTTGAAATAAAACCAGCCCCAATTACCGCGCACCAATTTAGAGGTGAGAAAGGTGTTCTTCACTACAATATTTTGATTGCCCGCCGCTACCTGCGTAAATGAAACAGTATTCAAAAAAATAAATGCCAAACCTACACCCAATATATAATTGCGCCAGCTCAAATTGAAAAAAATTTGGTCTAGATGCTTAAAAACAAATGCAACTAAGGTGAGCGGGAAAAATAAGGCCTCAATAAAATAATAGTCGTGTACCTCAAAAACCCAAAACCAAAGTATAAAATAGGCCGATAGGCCGATTAAGGCAATGGGCAACCAATACCTTAAAAATAAAGCGTGTTTAGATTTGATACTCAAGTAAAGACCTAATAACAACAATATCAAAAGCAAAATCGGTTGCATGATTTCCTTGAGATGCTCCTCGCAAAGCAATTGAATTATGCGCCAGCGCTCGGCTACATCTACCTCCCAAATTGGTCTAATTGTAGTAGAGAAAATAGTCGAATGATACTTGGCATTATAGGAGATGGCATAACGGTACCACCAAAACGTGAGCAAAAAGGAGAGCAATAAAGAAACTAAAGCAAACCATGTGCGGCGGTCTCGCCAATAAATACGGTGAGCTGCGTGTAAAGCATAAAAGAAGAACGCGCCCACAAACGACAAAACAGCCACTAAAGCCGTAATTTTGATCAAGACGGCAATGGCTAAAAACAGCGTGAATACCAACCCATCTGTTATTTTTTGGGTTTGCGTAAACCGAAAGAAAAAGCTCCCGGCAAGTAACAAGCTTGCAAATGAAAATACATTGGGCAAGAGGGTGTCGGCATAGTAAATGAGTACTGGCGAACTCAAAATGACGCC
>CANHSA010000113.1 GCA_947463345.1 Flavobacteriales bacterium | reverse complement strand
TGCGTTGGAACACTGATTGTTCCGGGTTGCATGAATCCGGCGGCTTGCAATTACAATCCTTTAGCTACTGTAGATGACGGATCTTGTTTGTTCCCTGGAGCACTTTGCGACGATGGCAACCCAAATACCATCAATGACTCCATCAATCCAGATTGTATCTGCATTGGCAACATCATTGTTTATGGTTGTACCGATCCGCTTTCTTGTACTTACGATCCGCTAGCGAACGTAGATAACAATACATGTATCTTCCCGGACTCACCGTGCGACGACAACAATCCTGATACTTTTAACGACATCCTAGACTCTTTGTGTAACTGTGTAGGTACCTTATATGTCAGTGGCTGTATGGATCCGAACGCTTGCAACTACAATCCTTTAGCGAATATTGATGATAACTCTTGCTTATTTCCAGGCAGCCCTTGCGACGACGGCAATGCCCTCACCATCAATGACTCTTTAGATGTCAATTGTAACTGTGTTGGCACCGATGTCACAGGCTTGAACGAAGGGCAATTTGAATTTGAGCTCCATCCGAACCCAGCAATGGATCTATTGATTCTTGAAACAAGTTTAGCGGGGCAAAAAACAATTTATATCTTGGATCTGCAAGGCAAAGTACTCAAAGAAATCACCGCACTGGGCCACACCCAAACCATTGACTGCTCTGCACTTGCGAGCGGAACGTATTTGGTCAAAGTTCGCGTCAAGGATTCAGAAAAAATGAAAAAGTTGCTCATTCAGCATTAATGTTTGAGCAACACTTTTCCTTCGAACAAACAAGGCGCTACTATCAGAATGATTTAGAAGGCAAACGGCACATTCTCATTGCGCTGCACGGCTACGGACAACTCGCTCAGTATTTCTATAGAAAATTCAGTTGTCTACCTGATACCTGGGGTATCGTTATTCCAGAAGGACCACACCGTTTTTATCTAGAAGGTAGCGCAGGAAGAGTCGGCGCCTCTTGGATGACCAAAGAATGGCGTGAACAAGATATCACAGATAACAATGCTTATCTGTATCAACTTATTGAAAAAGTCAGAAGAGACAATCCCCAAGCAACGCTGCATTTGCTAGGCTTTTCGCAAGGTGGTGCGACGGCAGCGCGGTTCTACCAGCAATTTCCGGAGTTAGTCAGTCAATTGATTTTATGGGCGAGTGTGTTTCCGCCAGACATTGAAAAACAGGGTTTTCCGAAAGATAGAAAATTAGATTTTATATTGGGGAAACAAGATCCATACTTCGATTTAAAAAGCATAGAGCTGGCCCTTGAAGAATACGACAATCTAGGATTTCAAAATTATACTTTTGAAGGCGGGCACGACATCGATCAACAAACGCTGTTGGCCGTTCTGAACAACTTTTAACTTAGCTGTTTTTACTTTCCCATTTGCCCACAACTGCTGTTGCAACTGAATTTCCTAACACGTTAGTTGCGCTGCGGAACATATCGCAAAAATGATCTATTGGTAGAATAAGCGCCACTCCTTCAATTGGAATATTGAACATGCCGCAGGTGGCGGCAACCACAACTAAACTAGCTCTTGGTACCCCCGCAATCCCTTTACTGGTGAGCATCAAGACGAGTAACATGGTGAGTTGCGTACCGGTATCTAAATCAACACCGTAAACTTGAGCAATAAAAATACTGGCAAAGGTCATGTACATCATGCTGCCGTCCAAATTAAAGGAGTAACCCAATGGCAACATAAATGATACAATGCGGTCTTTGATGCCAAAACGCTCCAACTCTTCGGTCAACTTTGGAAATACTGCTTCGCTGCTCGTTGTGCCAAAAGCGATCACCAACGGACTCATAATGCGCTTGAGTAAGGTCAGCAGATGGCCACGCAAGAAAATATAGCCAACCAGCAAAAGCACCACCCAAAGCGAGGCTATACCGACAAGAAAGGAACTGAAAAACTTGGTGTAGGTAAACATGAGCTCAGATACGTCCTTTACAGCGAAGACACCAGCGATGGCACCAAAAACACCTATGGGTGCAAATTTCATGACGAAATTGACCATTTTGAGGATGATGTGGGAGGTTTTGTCCAACGCATTGATTACTGGCTTGACATTTTCACCTATGGAAGCGGCCGCCAAACCAAAGAATATCGCAAAAATGACAATTTGAAGTATTTCGTTTGTGGCCATTGCCTCAAATACTGACTTGGGAATGATGTGTTCAATAAAATGTTGAACAGAAAAATCTTGTGTTTTCTCCGTGACTTCCGTTGCGGTTGTGTGATCGACATTAGCCAAATTGACACCTTTTCCAGGTTGTAAAAAATTGACCCATAAAAGCCCAATAATTAAGGAAATAAACGAAGCTGTAAAAAACCAAGCCAATGCCCTCCCCCCTATTCTACCAACCGATTTGAGATCTCCTAGTTTGGCAATTCCTACCACTAAAGTTGTCAGTACCAAAGGTGCAATAATCATTTGAACCAAGCGGATAAAAATGGTTGCAAGCATTTTGATATACGTACTGAATTGCTGCGCAGTAGCCTCATTGAAATTAGAATGAACAACTGCACCTAAGATGCCACCTAGCAACATTGCTACTAAAATATAGAGCGTTAAACGGTTCTTTTTTGTCTTTACAGGTACGGTTTCGTGTGGCCCTTTATGCATGTCTCTTGGTGGTTTTGAATTGAATCCATGAAAATAGGAAAAAGCCCAAACATAACAAGGTTTCTACGTATATTTGAGTTCCAATCAACACATGGCAACACAACAAGAACTCGACTTCAATTTCAATGAAGACCAAATGCGGCTCAAAATCAGAGCCCTCGAACAGACCTTAGAAAAAATCTATTTAGGTGGCGGCAAAGCGCGCATAGAAAAGCACCACGAAAGTGGCAAGCTCACCGCTAGGGAACGCATTGCGGCGCTCCTAGACCCACAAACAGCATCTTTCGAAGTAGGTGCCTTAGCAGGTCACGAAATGTATGCCGAGCACGGCGGCTGCCCCGGAGGCGGTGTTGTTGTAGTGGTGGGCTATGTAAGTGGACGCCAATGTATTGTTGTAGCCAATGACGCTACTGTAAAAGCTGGCGCATGGTTTCCGATTACCGGTAAGAAAAACCTCAGGGCACAAGAAATTGCCATGGAAAACCGCTTGCCTATCATTTATCTTGTCGATTCAGCCGGTGTTTACCTACCCATGCAAGAAGACATCTTTGCCGATAAAGAACATTTTGGACGCATCTTCAGAAACAATGCAAAAATGTCAGCCATGGGCATTACCCAAATTGCTGCTGTAATGGGCAGCTGTGTAGCCGGGGGCGCCTACCTTCCTATTATGTCCGATGAATCACTCATTGTGGACAAAACAGGAACCATCTTTTTGGCAGGCTCATATTTAGTGAAGGCCGCAATTGGTGAAGACATCGACAACGAAACCCTAGGCGGCGCAACTACCCAAACAGAAATTTCAGGAGTCTGCGACTACAAAGTCGAAAATGACAGCGCCTGCTTGTTAAAAATTAGAGACTTAATGTCGCGCATAGGTCATCAAGACAAAGTTGGTTTTGACCGCATAGCATCTGTTGCTCCGGCAAGATCACCAGAAGAAGCTTATGGCATGCTACCTTCTGACCGTTCCAAACCCTACGACACCAGAGCAATTCTTCAGACCATAGTAGACGCCGAATCTCTGAGCGAATACAAACCCGACTTTGGCAAAACACTCATTACAAGCTATGCCCGTATTGACGGCTGGAGTGTAGGCATCATTGCCAACAACCGTACAGTAGTTAAAAATGCCAAAGGTGAAATGCAATTTGGAGGGGTCATATATTCAGATAGCGCAGACAAAGCAGCGCGCTTTATCATGCTCTGCAACCAAAAGAAAATACCACTTGTGTTTTTACACGACGTTACTGGCTTTATGGTCGGTTCCAAAAGCGAACACGGGGGCATTATTAAAGACGGTGCCAAAATGGTGAATGCAATGGCCAATAGTGTTGTTCCTAAATTCTCTGTAGTCTTGGGCAACTCTTACGGTGCGGGCAACTACGCCATGTGCGGCAAAGCCTACGACCCACGCTTTATAGTAGCCTGGCCTACAGCAGAAATAGCTGTAATGTCTGGCGCAGCTGCAGCCAAAACGCTTTTACAAATTGAAGTATCCAAATTGAAAGCAAAAGGTGAAACCATTGACCCCGAGCGCGAAAAAGCATTATTAGGTGAAATCAAGGCGCGCTACGATGCACAAATTTCACCTTATTATGCAGCAAGCCGACTCTGGATAGATGCCATTATTGATCCTATTGAAACACGCAAAGTGATTTCCATGGGAATTGAAATGGCTGCAAACCAAGGTGTTATTGCTGAATATAAGGTGGGGGTCCTACAAACCTAGTCTTCTAGCGCTGTACTTTTTTTTCCATTGAAATAATATGTGAAGCCAAAGCCCACACTTAAAAAATTGGAATTTCGCTGAAATTCAGCGGGGTCATAACCCATGTTGCCTTCAATACCAATTAATTGGGGAGAAAATGGATACGCATAAAGAGGATAACCTATTGTGAGTCTAAAACTTTGATTGACATCAGCCGTAAGGATCAGACTGATATTAGGCTCTAAATATAATCCTTCTCGTATTTGGGGAGCTTGTTGAAGTTCTTCTAAAGCGTCGGAAACAACATAGCTCCTTACCCAACCTGCTCTGAGGCCCATGTCGGTCCCGAAACGTTCTGACCAGAATTTTTCGTAGCCAGTTTTAAAGAAGGCAGCTGCCGAGTGAATACCTCCGTATATTTTTGGAGTGACTCTAAATTCATTGATCGCAAAATAACTGTAATGTGTACCTGCACCAATATAAAAACCTGATTTGAACGCATACTGATAGTGCATGCTCGCGTGAACCAATCCTTGCATGATATTCCTGTAAGGTTGGTTACCCATTGCATTTGGTAGACATAAATCAAAAGTAAAGGAGTCGTCGGGGGTAATTTCCTGAGCCTTCAATGAAAGACTTCCAATAAATAGGTATAGAAAGAAGAAACGAATAAAAAATTGCTGCAGTGTCATAACCTTCAAATATCATTTTTTATGGATCACACCTATAACAATTTCTTTACTCAAAAAGTTACAAGTTTTGTCCGCGCCATTTCTTCCATATGTTTTGGACATACCCTACTGTTTCTGGTTCTAAATTCCATCTAAAGATAGGCAGTATAAAGACAACAAAAAGCAATAGTTCTTTGACGATAATTTGTACAAATGGTTGCATATGAAAGAAGGCGCCTGTATAAACATCTAAAATCCAGAATCCAATGAAAACAAGAAGACCCAGTAATAACAGCCTAACTTGCACCCACTTAAAAGGATGTAATTGATATTCATAATGGATAAAACCACCTCGCAAAAGATTATAAACCAAGTAAGCACCGCTCGTTGAAATAGCGGCACCGACAATACCATACTTAGGAATCAACCATAAATTGACTAAATAAACGCTGATGATCAGTAGAAAAGTAAAGACTAAATCTGTCTTATATTTTTTTGACGTCGAAAAAATGACACCATTGAGACCAAAATACATATCAATGATGCGACCTAACATCAAAAAGAAAAACACCCATTTGCCACCAGCATATGCAGGTGCAAAAGACAACAATGGATCTATGACTATCCAAACTCCTAAAAATCCGGCCAAGGCTAATAAAAGGCCAACCGAAGAACTCTTTTGATAGAGCGCTTGCATACCAGCCATGTCTCTTTCTTTCCATTGTTTAGCAACCAAGGGAGTTGCTACGCGCATGATTGAACGATATGGGAAAATGAGCGCGCTGATCATAAAAAGCATAGTGGTATACACACCAGTTTCTGCCATTCCTTTGTAGCGTGCAATCATTAAAGCATCCATGGAAATGACCAACAAATTAGCCAACGAATTCAGGTAACTAAATCCGGAATAAGACAAGATCAGTCGTTTGAACTTATTAGATATTTGAATACTTTTAAATCTGATAACCAGTTCTTTATGCTTAATTAAATAAAGTAATAGATAAAGTGCAGGAGCAAAATGTAAACACACATAGCAAGCCACAAAAAGATGAAACGAGAGTAAATCTAGACCAAATAAAATCAATAGAAAAGTGGTGAAAACTCTGAGTACAATTTCCTGCAAGAACACAGGTAATACGTTGCGACCCATTCCTCGTAAGTAATTTTCAAAAAGATGAAACAGCACCAAAGCAAAACCTAAAGGGATAATCCAACTGAAATAAGCGACAAATAAAGGGGACTTCTCGGTATAAATGGCCACCACCTGTGGCTTCAATAAGAGCAATAAACCAGAAAAAAACAGTGATCCTAAAACCACAAGAAGTAAATTGGCAAGTAAAAAGCCAAAATGTTGTTTTTCAGGATTGCGAAAAAACGGGAAAAATCGCCAAGTGGTATAGATGGTGCCTAAATTGGCAAATTGGGCAAAGAGCAAGCCCACACTCATGAGTAAATTGATCAGGCCAACTTGTGTGGTCGAAAATAAAAGTACAAACAAGAAAGCTTTATTGAGATAACCTAAACCGATTCCTGCAAATGAAATAAAGGAGGTTTTGATGGCATCTTTCTGGACTATTCCCATGGTTTAAAATTACAAAAAAAAAGCCCCACATTACTGTGAGGCTTTTAAAATCGGCATCGACTTACTCTCCCACGATCAAAACCGCAGTACCATCAGCGCAAGCAGGCTTAACTTCTCTGTTCGAAATGGGAAGA
>CANHSA010000112.1 GCA_947463345.1 Flavobacteriales bacterium | reverse complement strand
GGTAAATCGAAATTACGCTTAATTGACCAAGATTACCGTTCCACCACGCTTAAGATATTTGAAACCAATGAAAAGGAGCACCTTATTCATTATACTTTTAGCCAGACAGAGCCATTTACGGCGCAACTTGAGGTTTCCTGGATGTTCAACTGGGGCGACTACCAAGGCAAAGAACATTATTGGTCTCACCTAACTGCGCTTATTATTCTTGTGATTTACGGATTATGCCTCGTACTCATCTTCTTTTATAGTGTGATACAATTGAGTTTGGCAATCGCCTATGTGCGCAACAAAAAGACACAACAAAGTCGTGTTACGCCGGCATTTGATTTAGCAAACGCGCCAAAAGTAACAGTTCAATTGCCAATGTTCAACGAGATGTACGTGGCAGAGCGCATCATCGAAACTTGTGCCGAAATAGACTACCCACGCGACAAATTTCAGATTCAGGTCCTAGACGACTCCACCGACGAAACCAAAGACATCATTGCCAACAAGTGCGCTGAAGTAGCTGCTAGAGGCATCAATATCCAGCATATCCACCGCACAGACCGCACCGGATACAAAGCGGGTGCTTTGGATTGTGCTATGGATAAAGTAGAAGGCGAATTCATTGCTATTTTTGACGCCGATTTTGTGCCAAGTAAAGATTTCTTACTGCGCACCATTCCTTATTTCACTGAAAATGTGGGTGTGGTACAAACGCGTTGGGGACACCTCAACAAAGACTACTCTTTGCTCACTGAGTTGCAAGCTTTTGGTTTGAACGGACACTTTGCTATTGAGCAAGGCGGCCGCAACGCAAGCGGACACTACATTAATTTTAATGGAACAGCAGGCGTTTGGCGCCGTGCCACCATCGACGACGCAGGTGGATGGGAACACGACACCATCACCGAAGACCTCGACCTCAGCTACCGCGCCCAAATGAAAGGCTGGCGCTTTGTGTATTTGGAAGAAGTAGAATCCCCTGCCGAGTTGCCGATCACGATGTCTGCACTCAAGAGTCAACAACACCGCTGGATGAAAGGTGGCGCTGAAGTATTCATTAAAATGTGGAAGCGTTTGGCTACTACCAAAGGCCTCAAAATAAGCGACCGCATCCATGGTTTGGCGCACTTGTTCAACTCTTCTGTCTTCTTTTTCATCCTGATCCTTTCTTTGTTGAGCCTTGCCGTATTGCACATCAAGGATTCTTTCTCAGATCTGAATATCTACATTAAATACGGGATGTACTTCTTCTCAAGTACGATTTTCCTAGCGTTCTATTACTGGAATTCTTTCCGCGACAAACGCGGCAACTTCTTTGGCGACCTCTTCCGTTTCCTAGGTCGCTTTGTGCAGTTCTTGACGGTTTCTATGGCCTTAGGGCTTAGCAATGCAGTAGCGGTTATAGAGGGCTACCTTGGCATCAAGAGTTCGTTTGTGCGCACACCTAAGTTTAATGTGGCTAAAAAGGATGAGTTCAAAGGGAATAAATACGACAAGAAAAGCCTTTCGATCATCAATATCTTAGAAGGTACGTTTATGGTTGTTTTCGGTTTTACTGCTGTCAACAGAGCAATTTACGGTGACTTAGGAATGGTTCCTTTTCACGTGATGCTCGCCGTAGGTTATGGTATTATTTTCTTTAATACGCTCAAAGAAAACCGCGGCCAACAGGCATAAGCTTTATTCTTTAACGATGCTCAGGCTTTCGAGCTTGGTTTCGTATTTTCCACTTCTGAACTGAAACGTACTGCGATAGCTGTTTCCTTTTGAAACGTAGGATCCAATTACTGTTCCGCTACCTTCTACTGATTTTGCGTTTTTATAGCGCAGCGTAAAAGTTCCTTTTGGATTTTTTTGAAAAAAGCTATTTAAGATCATTTCGGCCTGAGAAAGCGGATAAGCACCGTCTGAACCCGGGACTTGAAGTACAATTTTGTCTTTACCGAGATTGACGATGGTATGTGCGTCATTGGTTTCCATCCCCTTCTGAATGGTGGCGTATGGGATATCGCCACTAAAGCTTAATGAAATCAGAAGGACACTAAAGAAACTGTAAATTGCGTTCATGCCACAAACTTAACAAAAATGATGCCGTAAATTTGGCTAAATTTGTAAGAATAATCGCACAAAATGAAAGCTCAGCAAGACCAACTCGTCATCTATAATAGTCTGAAAGGAGAAAAAGAACCTTTTGTCCCGATGGTGGAAGGTAAGGTCGGTATGTATGTGTGTGGCCCAACGCTTTATAGCGAGCCTCACATGGGCAACATGCGCACTTTCATCAATTTTGACCTCATTTACCGCTACCTATTGCATTTAGGTTTTCGCGTCAAATACGTGCGCAACGTGACCGACGCAGGCCATATCACCAATTCTGCCGGTCAGGAGGTAGATAGCATTGGCGTAGCCGCTAAAGCTGAGCAGCTTCAATCTTTAGAAATTGTCTATAAATACGCCGTTAAGTTTCAAGAACTCCAGCGCATTTACAACATGTTGCCACCGAGCATTGAGCCTACGGCTACACAGCATATTCAAGAGCAAATTGAAATTATCGAGCAAATCATTGCCAATGGCTATGCCTATGAAGTAAACGGCTCGGTGTATTTCGATACGCGCCGTTACATGCAAGACTACAACTACGGTATTTTAAGTGGCCGCAAAGTAGACGAACTCGAGAACGAAACCCGTACGCTCAACGCTCAAGACGAAAAACGCTTTTTTGCCGACTTTGCGCTTTGGAAAAAAGCCAACCCAGACGACATGCAAGTGTGGCGTTCTCCTTGGGGCAATGGCAACCCAGGTTGGCACATCGAATGCACCGCTATGAGCACCAAATACCTCGGCAAGCAGTTCGATATCCACGGTGGCGGCATGGACCTTAAATTTCCACACCACGAAGACGAAATCGCTCAAAGTTGTGGTTCTTTTGGTTGCAACCCGGCGCGCTACTGGATGCATGCCAACATGCTCAATGTCAATGGTCAAAAGATGTCTAAATCCTTTGGCAATTATTTCTTGCCCAAGCAAATTCTGGACGGAACAACCGGTCTGTTTGAAAAGTCGTATACAGCAAATGTGGTGCGTTTTTTCATGATGCAAGCCCATTACCGCAGCAACCTAGATTTTACTCAAGAGGCTTTGAATGCTTCAGAGAAAGGCTATGCGCGTTTAATTGAAGGGCTTAAAACACTCGAAAATCTTCCTGCCACCACTTCAACTTTTGATGTAGCGGCACTCATCGCTTCATTTTACAAAGCCATGAACGACGACTTCAACGCGCCAATTTTGGTGGCCAACTTATTTGAAGCAGTCAAGCAAATCAATTTGGTCAATGATGGCAATGCTGGTATTTCAGCAGCAGATAAGTCAGAACTAAAGGCTGCTATGGAAGTATTTGTCCATGAAGTGCTTGGCCTTGCACCAGAAAACATCGCTACTGAAACGCGTTTGGCACCCGTCATGGATCTTGTTTTAGATTTACGTCAACAAGCCCGCACGAACAAAGATTGGACTACCTCAGATCAAATCCGCGATGGTTTAGCGAAAGCCGGAATCATCGTGAAGGATGGTAAAGAAGGCACCGCTTGGAGCTAAATTAAGACAACAACACGAAGTATTAGGCTTGTAGTTTGGCGAGAACGCCATTCCAGAGTGCGTAGCGTTTTTCTAGGGCTTGTATCGAAACATCTGTTGCTTCTTGCCATTTCACCACATCTGAGCCACAAATTTCTTCCATCATTTTTAAGGAAATTGGGCCGTGGTCTCCGCCGTCAACCTCGATGTGTCTTTCTAAATAATAGAGTAGTTTATCGATATTGCTCTGCCCTTGTCCTTGCATTTCTCTCAAAATTTCGATGAACATGTCTGGGATGAGGTCTTCACGACCAAATGTAAAGAGCGCCGCAATTTTGTGAAGTTGCCCACCATCTATGATTTCGAAGGTAAAGCGTACAAAAGCACGTGTTTCTTCGCGAATTTCTAGCTGATATAGTGCTTCATCGAGGGTCTTGCCATAAGACAGCCATTCGGTCAGCTGATGGATAGGAAGTGTGTCGGCACCAATTTGTTGCATGGCCTCGAGGTACATTTCAAAATGGCTCAACACCTTCCCGTCTTGATCAAGATCGGATTCTTCGCCAAGCACAATTTCGTTGATGAACCTGCGCGTTACAGGCGATCCTTTTGGGGACCAAGGAACTTCGACGCAAGTAAGTGCGCGTTGCAGGGACTTGAGTAGGCTCATGAAATCCCAAACAGCGAAGATGTGTTGCTCCATAAAGCACTGGAAATCTTCGATGTACTTGATTTGCGCGTACATTGGGTGCGCTAATAATTTGGTGCGGTGTGCACTGAGTGCTGCTTGCAGTTGGTCTATTTGAGGGCTCATGATTTTACAACAATTATGTAGCTGCTTAGTTGAGCTTAAGGCCTAATTCTTTTAGTTGGGCTTCGTTTAAGGGCGAAGGTGCGTCGATCATGGTGTCGCGACCAGAATTGTTTTTAGGGAAAGCAATGTAATCGCGGATAGATTCTGAACCGCCCATTGTGGCAACCAAACGGTCAAGACCAAACGCCAAACCACCGTGTGGAGGTGCTCCGTATTCGAAGGCGGACATCAAGAAACCAAATTGCGCTTGCGCTTCTTCCTTACTAAAGCCAAGTAAATCGAACATGCGAGATTGCAGGCCGCGGTCGTGGATACGGATAGATCCGCCGCCGAGCTCAACGCCGTTCATGGCGAGGTCATAGGCATTGGCGCGTACTTTACCAGGTTCGGTATCAATGAGGTGCATGTCTTCGGGTTTAGGCGAAGTAAACGGGTGGTGCATGGCGTGGTAGCGTGCATTTTCTTCGTCCCATTCGAGCAAAGGAAAATCCAAAACCCAAAGTGGTTTGAACTCATTTGGATTGCGCAGCCCTAATGAGGCTCCTAAATGCAACCTGAGTTCGTTGAGTTGTTTTCTTGTTTTGGCAAGTTCTCCAGAAAGGAGTAAAATGAGATCGCCTGGCTTGGCATCTGCTTGTTCAGCCATGGCTTTGAGGTCTGCTTCGCTGTAGAATTTATCGACACTAGATTTGAAAGTGCCGTCGGTGTTGCATTTGATGTACACCAAGCCTTTGGCACCAATTTGTGGGCGCTTGACCCATTCGGTGAGTTCGTCGAGTTGTTTGCGGGTGTATTCGCTGCAGCCCGAAGCATTGATGCCCAATACACACTCAGCGCTATTAAACACAACAAAATCGTTTTGTTGGGCCAAAGCAGTGAGGTCCACGAATTCCATTCCGAAGCGGATGTCGGGTTTGTCTGAGCCGTAGCGCTCCATTGCTTCTGCGTAGGTCATGCGGGGGAAAGCGCCTTCAAATTTGACGCCGCGTACGGTTTCAAAAAGATGCTTAATAAGCCCTTCGAACATGTTGAGGATGTCGTTTTGCTCCACAAAGGCCATTTCGCAGTCGATTTGCGTAAACTCGGGCTGGCGGTCTGCACGGAGGTCTTCGTCGCGGAAGCATTTGACAATTTGGTAATAGCGGTCAAAACCACTCACCATTAGCAATTGCTTGAAGGTTTGTGGCGACTGTGGTAGGGCATAGAATTGCCCTTCGTTCATGCGGCTAGGCACCACGAAGTCGCGCGCGCCCTCTGGAGTAGATTTAATGAGTACGGGTGTTTCTACGTCGAGGAATTCTTTGGAATCTAGGTATTTTCGGGTTTCGAGTGCGACTTGATTGCGCAAGCGTAGCTTTTCTAAAACAGGGTTGCGGCGGAGGTCTAGGTAGCGGTATTGCATGCGGAGTTCGTCGCCGCCATCGGTTTCGTCTTCAATGGTAAACGGAGGCAACTTGGCGGCGTTCAAAACAGTTAATGAAAGCACATTGATTTCGATATCGCCAGTGGGCATGTTTTTGTTTTTGCTACTGCGTTCAATGACTTCGCCCTCTACTTGGATCACGAACTCACGACCTAATTTGCGGGCTTGTTCGCACAACGCCGCGTTTATTTCCATATTGAACACCAATTGGGTAAGGCCGTAGCGGTCTCGGAGGTCGATGAAGGTCATGCCGCCGAGGTCGCGGGAGCGTTGCATCCAGCCAGCCAAGGTGACTTTTGTTCCTATATGTTCAGATCTTAATTCTCCGCAAGTGTGTGAGCGATACATAGCCTTTGATTTTGAAGCAACAAAGGTAAGCAATCTCGCTTAAAAGCCGTTTCGAAGGAGATAAGAAGTATCGACTAAAGCATTAAAAAATGCAGTAAGTTGTTGTTTTTCTTTGCTGCTCAAATTGAATGCAACAATTTGTTGGTCCTGCAGCGGATGGCCGGCACCTCCTTTTTGGTAATGCGCTAGCACTGCGGCAATGGTCTGGAAACTACCGTCGTGCATGTAGGGATAGGTCAATGGTAAATTGCGTAAAGAAGGAACTTTGAATGTGCCGATGTCGGAGGAGTCGTGGTGAATTCGGAAACGACCTTGGTCGGTTTTGCCTTCATAAGTAGCATACAAACCGTTGTTGGCGGCTTCATAGGTGGTAAAATAAGGCGCCGGATGACATTTGATACAGTACAAGTCTTCAGAAAAGATGCGCCAGCCTGCAAGTTGGTCTTTACTCATGGCTTTTTTATTGCCGGCCAAATATTGATCAAACGGCGCATTCATGGACAGCAAGCTTCTTTCGAAGGCTGAAATACTGCGCGTGAGTACCCAAGCATCAAAGTCTCGTCCGAAAATGGCTTGAGCAGCAGCTTGGTATTCAGGTATTTGGCGCAGTTGCTTGAGGAGGTTTTTCATGTTGTGCCCCATCTCGACAGGCTCTTGTATGGGGACAATAACTTGAAGTTCGAGCGTTTGCAAATGCGCATCGAACATGGCTGTCTTTAAAAATGCGGCATTGAGCAAACTAGGCGCATTTCGCTCGCTCAGTTGCCCGTTGATTCCTTTGCTTTTGGCGAGGTTGTCGCTAAAAGCTTTTCGGGGGTCGTGGCAAG